>JAPPMR010000376.1 GCA_028818995.1 Candidatus Poribacteria bacterium
CGGATTGTGCAAAGGAATGCACCGATGAAATAATCCCACTTCGTGTAATAAATGTTCCTAACAAGGTGAATTGGAAGGCTAAGGTAATCAGGAGAATATTCCACAGTTTGAGCATATTCCGCTTTTCTTGTATCATTACAGAGTGCAGATATGCGGTGCCGAGTAGCCACGGCATAAAGGAAGCGTTTTCAACCGGATCCCATGCCCAATATCCACCCCAACCGAGTTCCTGATATGCCCAATTACCTCCAAGTGTGATGCCGATAGTTAAGACAATCCATGAAAACAGCATCCATCTTCGAGAACGGAGTATCCAATCACTGCCGATTCTGCCGGATGCAAGTGCTCCCACAGCAAAAGCAAAAGGAACTGTGAGACCAATCCATCCGATGTACAAGGAGGGTGGATGAATCGCCATGCTGGGTGTCTGAAGGAGGCTGTTCAGGCCGTCACCATCAGGCTTTACCTCTCCACCAGGAAATCGATCAAGTGGATTGTAAACACCTTCAATTAATCCAGCGACGACAATGATAAAAAAGAGTTGGACGATGGCGATGGGAATAAGGGCATAATCTGCGAGTCTGTCACTCGCTTTCCTGTTTTGCCACACAACGATAGCACCAGCAATGGTAAGTATCCAAAGCCAGAGTAGGAGTGATCCAGACATTGCCCCCCAGAGTGCCGTGATTTTATAGAGGAGCGGTTGCGCTGCACTGGACACTTCAACGACATACTTCATTGAGAAATCATCTGTCACAAAACCAAAGATTAGCGCACCTGTGGCAATAGTAATAAGGATAAAGGTGGCGATAATAGCATTTCGACCACTCTGTACAGCGTTAGGATTTTTCTCACGTAACCCAATACATAGTAAAACAATTGCCCATATCGCAGAGAGGACAGAAAGCCATATTACAGCTTGTCCAAGCTCGGCTGTCACCCCTTGTATGCTTGCCACGAGTTCCTCTATGAACATAGTAATCCTCTATCATCTGACTGTTGCGAAATATGGTGAATTATAAAAATAATAGGCAATTGCGTCCCTCGGTAGGCGAGGTTTCCTAACCTCGCTGGTGCAAAGTGTCCAAGTAATTCCAAAATCTACCATATATCTGAAGAATTCCTAAAATTTAGAGTTTAGTAGGAACTCTTTTGGGTTGTCGCACTCTCAGCACCTTCGTATTTAGACGCGCATTTTGTTGTTAGCTTCGTAGCGACAACAAGGTTTTTCTCCGCATCATACATGCCTTCGACAAAGACGTTACCGCCATCTATGAAGTTATCCGGTTTGAGATTGTTGTAAACCACATTCACTGTCTCACTGCCTTCAGGTTCGCGTATTGCAAAGGTCAACTTAGTATTGGCAGCATCCCAAGAAGAACTCTCCTCTGAGATGACTCCAACAAGCTTCACATTTTGATTATCGGTTCTGTCTGCATTAGCGACAAGTTTAGCAGGGGAAAGTTCTGGCATACTCTCTTTTTTTGTCGTAGACAACACCAAAACAACAAAACCACAGAGCAAAATGGCACTGGCAGCAATAATTCTCAATCTTCTCTGTTTCATGCGAACATCCTCCGTAACACACGAATTTTCTCTAAAACACGCTGATGAGATACAAAATCGCACGTCAACGATGTTATTGAATAACCCTAAAATAGATATGATAAAACCTTTTTCATTATAAAAATAATACTTGACTTTGATTTTAAAATCAAGTTAAAATAGTGTTAAATTGAAACATATTACGGAATTCCGTGTCTATCTTTTTTATGGTGAACTTTGAAATTAAAGAGACACATTTCTGTAGGAGCGATCTCCGAATCGCGACGAAACTCACTAATAGTCGGGAATCGGAGTTCCCTCCTACAACTCAAATTGCCCTATTAATTCTAAAGGTCACTATAAATAACACCCAATCAACTCAAATGCGCGTGAGGTATTGATAAATCCATGAATCTTAATTGGCAGCAACATCCTTGGGCAGGCGTATTTCCGGCAACACTCTGTCCTTTCCATTCAGATGAATCAATTGATGAAGACGGTTTGCGTCAGTATATGCAGGAACTCGCCAGCGTAGATGGTATAAAAGGTGTCGTCTGTAATGGACATACTGGTGAAATCATGTCCCTCCGTCTACATGAACGGCAGCGCGTCACTCAAATTACCGCTGAAGCAGTTGGTGACAAGGTTAAAGTTGTTTCAGGTGTTAGTGCGGAAGGAAGTCTACCCGCAATTGACGATGCCCTCGCGGCGAAAGAAGTTGGAGCAGATGCGATTTTGCTGATGCCTGCACATCACTGGTTGCGTTTCGGCAGAACGCCCGAAACCGCAGTCGGCTATTTTCAAGATGTTGCTGAAGGTGCGGACATGCCTATTATTGTACATCAATATCCTGCGTGGACAAAGGCGGGATATAGCCTTGAAGAGATGTTGGAGATGGTGAAAATCCCACAAGTTGTCTGCATAAAAATGGGTACCCGTGATATGGCACGCTGGCGTTGGGATTACGAACAATTGAGAGAAGCTGCCCCGCATGTGCCAATTTTGACCTGCCATGACGAATATCTGCTCGCTTCGCTTTTGGAAGGTAGTGACGGTGCACTCATCGGATTTGCCGGATTTGTCCCCGAATTGATGGTTGCTGTGGTCCACGCCGCTCTCAACAATGATTTGATAGGTGCACGCAAAGCACGTAATCAGGTAGACACATTGGCACGAATTGTTTACAACTTCGGCGAACCGAGCAGTGATGCACACCAACGCATGAAGTGTGCCAGATGGTTGATGGGTAGATTCCCATCAATGACTATGCGTAGACCATTGCGTCAATTGTCTACTGCTGAAATAGACAAAATTCGGAATGAACTTGAGGCGGTTGGTTACCAATGTGTAAACTAACTAATTTTTCATCCTTCCAGTCTAATGGACTATCCCAAAATTACGATAGACAGTCCGCTAAGGTCTCTTGGAAGTCGTGAAAAGAGGCTGCGAGCGAAGCGTTAAGACTAACCTGGTTGAGGCGGTTTATGTCATTGATGGCTTCAAGTCTTTGTCTGATGGCGTTGACATCAGTATTAGGGAAACGTGCTTTGAGAACTGCCAACGTATTTCCAATGCTCGTTTGGCGCGCCCCTTGTTCGATGCCTTGTTCGATGCCTTGTTCAATGCCTCGTTGGATCACATGTTCGTAAAAAGGAGATTCTTGCATGATTGCCTCCAATAAAGGGTCCTGAAAAAATTCATTGGGATGTGCTAAGCTCCCGAAAAGTGAGAGCGCAAACAAAAGTGTTGCCCGCATCTCTCTGCCGACATTAGCTGCCTGGGTCGTCTCTATACACTTCTCAACCCAGGCTTGAGGTGTCATGTCTGCCGGTGGTTTCATCAAAGCCGTGAAAGGCAGCAACCCTACAACTTCGGGATCCAAAAACGCTTCACCCTCTAACTCATAGATGCGGATGACGTTATACTGAAACCACACACCGCCACGTTGCGCGTTACCATACCTATAGAAACCAGGGTCCCTTTGTCCCGCGGGAGAACGGAAATACAACACCGTTGAATAAACATTCTTCTCATGTTCAAGAGCGAGAAAACTTGAATACGCCAGCATTCTTAAGGGCATCGGTTTATGGGTGCTGTCGTCGGTTTGTGCCTCTATATGTAGGATCGCCTCCTCATCGGGTAGGCGGACATGAAACGTCACATCGTTATGATGCATCCGAACCGTTGCTTGCTCTGTGCTCAACTGATCTCCGACTTCCACCTCTGATGTCTTCAGCGCTAACACTGCCAAGTCCTGCGGGAACTCTCCGGTAACGTGTTTGAAGATTTCATCGTAATAGGGCATATACGCAATTATATCAGTATTTTTGGAAAAATGTCAAGAGTTTTCACGGGATTTCCAGGGTCATTCTGTTTTCTATGTTTTTTCAGTAATACCTATTAGTTGAAACTTCTTAAAATTAAAAACCGTATTCCTAAAAACCTGAAAAGATTAAAGTTGACTTATGGATAGAAAATCAAATATAATGGTCAGATAAAATAACCTATAATATGCCTAAGAACCGGGAATTGAATCTTTTATTAAAGTCAGTCTTGTAGCACAAACTGTCCGAAGATTAAAAAATTTGGTAATTTCATAACTATGTCCGGTATGGTTAGGAAACTACTCCGTAACTGTCGATTTTGCGTCCTTTCTTTAGTAGACTAAACTTCGGACAATTTATGTTCCATGTTGAGTTTCAAGTATTTTCTGATTTTGTTTAGTAAGGAGATATAGAACGATGAATCAATTGAGACAAGAAATAAAGGAACTGGTTACAACGCTTATTATCAATGAATCTGATGTTAGACCGATAGAAATGTCACATACACAATTATTTGAGTATGTTAAAAAATATTGTTCTGATAGAAGCCTTGAAATTGCGGCAAGATATTATAATGAAGATGTTATCCGTAATCTTAATCGTGCCAGTTATGATGTAAATGATCATCGAAAAGTCCATGCAATTCTTGATATGGTAGCTGATCGTGATGATCTTCATTATGAAATCGTGGATTTAATAAAAGAAAAGAGATGAATGATAAAGCAAAAATCTGTTGGAGCATAGCAACCCTTTGTATTTGGATAATATTTTTATTTCCCATCACTGCAGAAGAGGAAAGGTTCATGGATCTTCTTACAGACGAGGAAAAAGCCGAATACCGTCAAGCAATTGCTGAAAAACGGTTGCATGAAGGGAACATACCTGAATTCATAGATCGTTTTCTGCGAGCACCTAACCGTGAAAATGCGTTTAATCAGGCATTCAATACAGGTTTTGGTGCAAGTGCTGCTCGCGAATCTATGGATATCAAACGCATATTTGCGGACCCTCCGAGATGTATTGAAGTTTTGAAAAATCACTATCTAAAACACGGGATGGTGAACGGAACTTTGCGGATAGCGTTAAGTCCAGTGACAATCCCTGTGCGGTCATGGAGTGAAGTAGTGGGAGGTCAACCAGGATTAGGTGAATATCCGTTAAAAATTCTTATCGGTGCCGCTTCAGTGCTACTTTGGGGAGTCCTGATTATGAGTAAACGATCAAAACAAACGAAATACAACTACAAAGCAGCTTTATCCAGATTGGCAGTTGTTATTCCCATCATTTTTTTCATTATCTACAGTCTCATTGATGGGGCAGTGTCTGGCTTAACTTTTGTTCTATACGCTGGGCTTTTTTGGGGGACACAATATCTGATTATTCGTTGGATTCTATACTACATTATTCTTTGGACATATCGGTCCGTTATTCTTTGGATTTACCGTGGATTAAAGGGTTGAAAATTACTAAAGTTTGGACAATTTCTGTTTGTTCATGTTGAGTTTTGACTAATTTTTTAGAAAGTTGAAAAAGAAAAATGTCACGTTTAAAATATGCATTAATTGGTCACGGACGACGCGGCTCAGCACATCTATCAACCGCTGCTGCACTAAAGGACACCTTTGAAATCGTCGCCGTGTGCGATGCACATCAGGAATCAGCAGAGGCAGGCGCAGCAAGAGTCGGTGTCAAGGCATACACCGATGTCCGCAAACTTGTTGATGAAATGTCACCCGATGTCTGCGACGTTGTTGTGCCTGCACCGTTACACCATATCGTTTCCTGTTATCTGTCCCGTTGCGGTATATCACACAACGTTGAAACAGGACTTGCCCCGACACTCGGTTTGATGGATATGATGATAACAGATGCTACTGAAAATGGGGTAAAATTACAAACATCAGAGAACTTTCCCTTTGTTCCTGTGGAACAGTTTGTTTGCAAACTTATTCAGGAAGGTATAATTGGCAAGGTGCATAAGTGCTATCGCTTGTTTTCCACGACTGGTTACCACGGACTTGCAGCAATACGGTGTCGGATGAACGCTGCACCGACTACGGTAAGCAGTATAGGACATTCGATGCCTGTTGTGCCTTATGTTGACAGAGCAAAACGGGATTTCAATCGGGAAGGTCTTGAATTTTACGCAGTTGATTTTGACAATGGCGGACTCGGCATTGCAATGGTAGGCAACAAAAATGGATGTCTCGGACGGAACAAACTTGTCGGTTTTGAGACGTGCGGTGAACGCGGTACAATTATCACAAACGGCAACCAAGGTGCTTCTGGTGGTGAAACTGTCAACGTTTGCACAGATGAAGATATTAGCCAAAACGCAGGAAGAGCACAAACTTACGATTTTCAGAGAGAATACGGTGAGGACAAAGTGCTGCAGCGCATCTTTATTGAACTCCCTGAATCCCTTGGTGGCACGGTTGAATGGCTTAATCCTTATCGGCATACCCAAATCTCCGAGGGCGGAATTTCACTTGCAACAATGCTTGACGGAATCGGACGCGCAGTTAGAGATAATACACAACCGCTTTGGACAGGAGAAATGGGTAGGGCAGACCAGGAGATGGTTATCGCCGCACACCGTTCTGTCCAGTCAAATCGGCAACCGATTCAACTCCCGCTTAAACCTGATCCGGAAGAAGAAGCTGCATTTGACCAAAATTTTGAGGAACAATTTGGAATTCATCCGCGTGAAGATATTGAAAAAGCATTACAAGTTAACTTTAAAGCGCGTTAACCAAGGCACATAATACCATTTCTAAATTATCGCTTATTAACAAAAAACTCGTTCGTAGTCGCGCAATTCATTGCGCCTCTTATATTAGACATTATGACGTTTTAATTGTGAGTTATTATCTGTCTTTAATAAAATCTAAAGTTCGTCCGTTGGGTTTCGTTGTGCTCTGTCCTTACGTGTCAATTTAAGGATTTCCCGAATGTGTGTCCTGCTCTTTAGTCCCGTAGGGACGATATGTTTTTGCAGCGCATTGGCAGTTGATATGTCGTTCCTACGGAACTCAAGAGGTGTTGATAATTTTTCTATAAACATAGCGTTCCTACGGAACTCAAGAGGTCCGAGACGCTCGGTAAACCGTAATTCAAATTAAATCATTATAATGTCTAATCTAATGTAATGATATCTATATATGAGAAATAAGTCAAGAGTTAGGATACTCTGAAATTCATTTGACATTTGTTTGTGAATGTGGTTTTATTAATAGCGTGAAGGATAAATCGACACAAGGAAAGAGTCATCTTAGGAGAATATTAAATGAACAGTCCATCTGGTCAGTTTAATAGAACTGATTTTGGCCACGAGGTATATGATAGTTGGTATCTTGAACATGCAAGACACAATTTTGAAGCGAGAGATTTTATAGAAAAACATATACCCTTCTATGAAAAGGCACTACAACTATCTAAAAGTGAAAGCATATTAGAGGCAGGCTGTGGAATTGGAAGTTATTCGCGTGAATTTGTCCGGCGCGGCTATCATGTGATTGGTATGGACCTATCGCCAAACTTTCTTTCTGAGGCACAAGAGATAACACAACGCGAAAATTTAGAGATTGAATTTGTTTTAGGTGATTACAATGAAATGAGTTTTGAAGAAAAGTTTTCTGTAATTTTCTTTGAGGGGTCATTTTTCTATAAATCCAAGCAAGGTTTAGAGTTACTCTTAACCAGAATCCATAAAGCACTTACACCTAAGGGCAGACTTTACTTTGAGCATCCAAATCAATCAAAAATAGTAGATCGATTTCCAATGGCAAATCTGTCTGAAATTGAAAAAGACGTGTTTGTACTGCAAACGGGAGAATATGACGAAAATGATAACGGGTCAAGAAACACTTGGCTTAAAATAGACCTAAAGACACAAGAACATTACAAGTGCGACTTTTTCCTTAAATATCTCTCTCCCGACGCAATTAAAAACTGTCTTGCGGCAGCAGGATTTCGGGATTTCCACTTCTATAAAAAACGTAGATTGGAAGATTTCGATCCAGAGAATGATAATGGGTTTTCTTTAGTCGCTAAAAAGTGACAGTAACAAAAGGCAAGTGGTTATCGTTATGAAAATTGAAAATCCAAAAGAGAAATACGATCAATTAATCGCTGATGGTTACTGTGTCGTTGAAAATGTCTTGAAGGCAGAGATGCTTACACGGCTCCGCTCAGTAACCGACGAACTACTTGACGCACAAACGGAAGATGAACGTGCCGCAAATCGCTCCTCTGGCAGTATGATCAGTGTCTATCAACATTCTCTGTTTGCGGAATTGGTTGTTTATCCTCGTGCCTTACAAACACTTGAGACTTTAGGTTTCCTACGACCAAAATGGTCGTCAGGATACGTCATCAGCAAACCACCGCAGAGTCCACCACTATTTTGGCATCAAGATTGGTGGGGTTGGAACGATCCGAGCAGCTACACAGCCTTACCTCAGCAACTGTTTTTGATGTATTATCTGGTTGACACAACCACATATAACGGTTGCCTCCGTGTGATTAAAGGTTCGCATCTCAAACGACACCCACTCCATGATATATTGCCAAGCGCACACGGTGCGGAACTACAGCGTGTAGAAAACCCTAATCATCCCGCATTTCAGCACTTCTCAGGTGAGATTGACATACCGGTAAATGCTGGCGACCTCGTTATCGGTGATTCCCGGCTGTTACACGCTTCACATGGCAATCAATCCGATGAACGCCGCACAGTTATAACACTCTGGTATCATCCCTTTTTTGCGTTGTTGCCAGCAAGCATGCAGGCACATATCGGAAGACTCCGGCAAAGTTTCGCTTGGTCGGACGCGGATTGGGAGCGAATTGCCGAACTTGCCCCAGTCTACGAAGGGGACGTTGAACCTACCCAATGGAATCGAACACCTGGACCGGAACTAAAATAGAATTAATTGCGTTTATTGGATTACTCAATTTTTGGGAAAGTGTAACTTGACAAAGAAACATCTAAATGGTATGATTGGTTACACAATTATACGGAGGATAGCCAGATTTTCTGGCTGCCTCAGTGACCGATAATTATTGAGCGAGACTTATATTTAAGTGATAGCCAGTGGATAATCCCTGGCTTTGAAATGATGAAGGAGGTAACAAAAGGTGAAAACCACATTCATAAGGTTGAAAATGTTATGTGTAAGTTTAATGATTTTTAGTTTGATGTTTGCGGGTATTAGTTCTGCTGAAATTGATTTTGAAACGCTTGTCGGAATGTGGCTCTTTGATGAGGGGAGTGGTGACGCAGCCAATGATTCCTCTGGAAAAGGTAATAAGGGCACGATTCACGGTGGTGCAGAATGGGTTGATGGAAAGTTTGGCAAAGCGTTGAGTCTTGACGGTTCGGATGATTACGTGGAAATTCCTCACGATGATTCTCTAATGGTCGGAGGTGGACACACGATTGCATTTTGGGTTAAATTAACTAAGGTTCCCACTGGTGGCATGGCTGTTTTGACCAAGGATGATTGGGCTCCTGGATTTTGGTGGGATGCGAATATAATCCGACATCACACGCATGACCCAGGAGGCACGCTTCACTTTATAGATGCAAATTGGAATCCAGATACAGACTGGCATCATGTTGCCTTTACTTGGGATGGTAAAGGGTTTGGATTATATCTGGACGCTGATTCTATTGGTGCTGGTGTAACTACGCCCAACTTAGGAAGAAACCCATTAAGCGACAAACCCTTTTTAATAGGTATCTATTTAGCCACTGGACAGCATGGTCAGTGGGGTGCGTTTTTACCCGCAATAATTGATGACGTTGTTATCTTCAATACAGCGTTGTCCGATAAAGATCTTAAAACCCTCATGAATGAAGGATTAAAAATGGCACTTAATATTGAACCTTCAGGTAAACTCACAACGACTTGGGCTGACATTAAAGCCGATTGAGCTATTACCGAACCTAAAGTTGGCAATTCTCTGATATTCGGTGCAACTTGCATCTTACACTTGTACGAATGGATAGGAAGGGCAAGCGGGTAATCCGAGCAATTGATCAGAGAAGTACTTGTTTAACATTGGAGACTTCCGAAATCTGTCTTGTATTGATGGACAAGACTGTGTGAATTAAACACCTTACTAAAAAGGGAATAAGGAACTCCAAATAGACCGAGGGTGACCTGCTCTACGCCAACTCACCGCGTAGCAGCAGGTTATCTTTCATCACTTCCCCATCGCGATTCCGTGTCCCGGATGACATATAATGGATAACCATCGCTCGACGGTCTCTGGATGAACGGTTCGGATTCGTTTGATGGAGTGTCATGCAGTGATGTACCATTGCACATCCTGCCTCAACTGGTACTGGCACTGCACGATCTACATCAGCATCCACCTGCAACAACGCTGGCAACTTACCTTTCTCCGATTCAGCGCGTCCGTGCGCCGCCAGTCCTTCTAAATAACTGCCAGGGATAACGTTCATACAACCGTTCTCCTCGTCAGCGTCATCAAGTGCTATCCAGATACTCACAAGATTAGGCGGCTTACACTGCCAATATGCGTTGTCCTGATGCCAATGCACTTCCCCGCCGTGATAGGCAGGTTTGTAGAGTGCTTGATCATGAAATAACTGAATATCGGAGCCGATTAAACTCTCTGCGATGTCTAACAGTGGTTCGTGGTAGAGCAACTTCCGATATTCCTCATCGTGACGCCACATCTCCATGATCTGCAACATTTCTTCGGCACGATCAGCATCTTCATCGCTTTCCGAATCACCGATGACTGCAAGGTTACGCAACCCTTCGCCAATTGTGTCGCGTTTCTCTGCAAACAACGTGTCGTAATGTTCGCGTAGGACGGTAAGGTGTTCGTCATCAATGACTCGTCCGTCTATTTTGAGATAACCTTCGCGTCTGAATTGTTCTACCTCTTCAGGCGTAAGTTTCATTGTACTGCTCCTTAAAAAGATTATTCAATCTACATCAGATTCTTCAAGAATCTTTTGATATGTTTGTGATGCTACGTTGTATGCCTTGCGAGCGGCATCACGTTCCTCCTCTCGAATGCGGTCAACTTTTTCGTTCCAACACACCTCTACAGCATCTAAACACCACTGTGCGCTTCTGCGACTTGCTCGGATCGGTTTGCCATCTACAATGACAAATACAGGATTCGTATGAGACGATGGGAAGATACGTAACGCCACCCAACTGGATCTATCAATAGATGTTTCAAATTGAAGCGGCACGATTTTACCATCAGCCATGATCTCCCTTCTTTCAACAGCTTGACCGTTGACAATCAGTTCAACGGGAACGTTCCGGGTTTCACCAATGCGAGTTCGTTCAATATCCCAATACGGTTGCTGATCCAAAGAACGATTTTTTATCTCTGGATTGGGCTTTTCATTAAGTCGCGCAGCTACGCGAGCAGTGATGGTTACTGTGCTGGGTTCTTCCAAATTCAACTGACTAATTTCGCCTGTCTGTGTCTTTTCCCCAACTGGCACACCTCCCACGGTAAAGTCTAAGAGGTGACTTTTGCCATCTCCAACATAAGAACGTCCGTCACGCAATCCTTCTACCCATGCATCAAAGTCAAGTGCCCCTGCAGGCATTTTCACATATATACGACCTAATCCGACGCGTTCTCCGTAAATACAGGGGAAATCTGTCTCGCCGCTGATTCGGGTGCGGAAACCACAATTCAAGGTGTGATACCAGATATTCAGTTCCCAAACAGCAGGTGTGTCTACCGTAGAAATGAAATCAACAGCATCATGAACAACGTCCACAATATACTCATTAGCGCCAATGCCATCAAAAGGCGGCATATTGTAATTGGGCAGTTCGTCTCCATCCACTTTCAAACCCCAACCGCTGTGGCTGAAACCCGTTACCGCGCCCTGTTCCTTTGCCCACTGAAGTACTGGGAGATCCCAACTCGGCCACTCCTCAATCCGTTCAACGCCTTTGTAGTCATCTTCAGTTAATCCTAATAAGGAAAGATGTCCCGCGTGGGAAGACGGAAATCCTGAGACTTCCACATCGTATCGCATTACATAATCATCGGTAGAAAGTTCATGAACTTTGCCATTAAAAAACTGCTTCTGAAAATACCAACAAGGTCCCCAGGATAGCACACACCCGACATTTAGGTCTTCACCTAAAATGTGTCGCATCATGTCTTCGGGCGTAACACCTTCAGTCGGGCTTTCATAGTGCGCGCAACCTGCAGCATGGACATGATGATCTCCAGAACGCCAACCTTCTGCGGCAATATGGATCCATCTTTCCAAGTGAAATGCCTCACGGTATGTCTCGGCATTGGGAACAGTTATAGTATTTCTTTTGACTTGATACTCAGGTCCACGGGTGTATTCAACACTGTATTTGCCGGGTGGCAGCAGGACCGATTCTCCGTTGTGCCGATAGATTTGGTTATGAAAGAAGAAATCTGATGCCAATCGCCGTCCGCGTGATGGATACACACGATTCAATTGGTCACGAATTATAAATGATGCCGTTGTTGGTTTCCCATCAAAATCCAAGACCTCTAAACTCACCTCTACCGCTGGGACACAGTGAAACAGGATAGGCACTTCACTTCGGAAGCCGATATCCTGTGTGCCTTGACCGACATTGAAACCCACTATCGCTTCTCGTTTTCCTGTATCGCGGCTGTAGAGTTGGATGATGCGGTATTCCAATTCTAATCCAGAAAGACCCGCTCTTAGTGGTGGTTTGGAGAAAACATCAATTTCAAGGAAACGATTTGGGATGTCGCTTTTGGGGATAGCTGCCTGTGGTTCAGGACTTCCAGTAGAACGCTTGTAAAGTGGCGCGGCATTTTTACTCTCAGCTGCTAAAGGCGCTGTCACACCAGCCTCGTTATGAACTTTCACTAAAAAGGTACGCCAACCTTGTTGCATCAGTTCCTTCTTTGTCGGGCCTTCCTTAACTTTCACACGACTCTCAGGATTGATATTGACACCAGCCAAACAGTACCCGTCAAGAATATTTTGAATATCAACAACTGCTTGTTTTTGGTCCTCAGAAACCAATGCATTTTTTATTGCTAAAAGGTCGTCTTCAGACAGGGGTGAACCGAGATAATCTAACGCCTCAATGAGCCGCTGTGTTGCTGAGGCTAAGGGCTGAAATTCCACCTCGGTAACTATACTTAGTTCATCGGTGAAACCTACGGATATAAAAATTGAGAACAGCATCAAACCTATACATATTAAATGAAACTGCCTGTTAAATCCTTTTTTGATAAAAGTGTTATACCGTTTAATTCTCTGTTGCATAATATTCTCCTCCTTACCTATCTTTTTGAACTTTCAAACTCTTGGAGAGGTCCCTTCTCCCCTTGGGTTTCTGTGAAATTGCCCTTTGTGTATTCGTCAATGACTTTTCTCCAAAAGGCTTGGGCGGGGAAATTGTCAGCTTCCTGTACAACAGACCATTTGCCCGGATATTTCGCGAAGAGTCGATGAGCAACCTTCATTCCTATTCCTTTTCGTCGGTATTTTCTCAAAATGAAAAACTCGGAGAGTATATTTATACGCTCACCGTTTTCTGGTCGGTTCTGCCTACCTAACGCAAATCCAGCCAATTTTCCGTTAATTTTCACAAAGTAAGCAAAACGTTCAGGTTCTGTCCAATAGTAGTCGAGATATTTGTAGTTGAACAGTCCATAAGGTCCAACATCCTCGTCATTAAATTCGCTATAATCGTGAAAACACAACTGCATCAGATTACTGAGAATGGGCTTTTCATCTATTGAAATTTGTTCAAGTTCAATGTTCATTCATTTTCCCTCTTCTACTGTTCTTAATGTGCTTATATGGTAGAGATTAGAATTAACGCTACATTCCTGAACTGTAGGAGGGAACTCCGA
>JAPPMR010000884.1 GCA_028818995.1 Candidatus Poribacteria bacterium
AAGAACCGAATTAGTCATAGAAGTGAAGCATTGCGATTAGCACTCAAATTGCTATGAGATCGTTCTGTTGTAGCACAATCTGTATGAAGTTTAAATAAATATTTCGGTAAGGAGCGAGGTTAGGAAACCTCCCCAGCAGCAGGTGCACATCTCTGCTGGCGAGGTTTCCTAACCTCGCTAAATCACCCAATTTATTTTTTAATCTTCATTTAAGCAATATTAAATAATAAATTGTTGATTTTCCAATTTTTCAGCAGGCACTGAACCCGTAGGGGCGGGGTTTCCCCGCCCGCCATTGACAGAAAATGTGCCTATTTAATATTCAAACTTGCTTAGATTGTGCCTTGTGAGGGCGCAAACTAACAGTTTACGCTACAGAAAGAGGAGCAGGGGGGTTGGAAAGTTAGGGATTTCAAACATAGCGGACTGAAAGGACGGATCGAGTCAACCACTAATGGATACACTTATAAATTTTCTTATGATTGGCGCAGGGATCGGTGTCAATATTGTCGGACTCTGGTTTGCTGGATATGTAGCAGATCAGGTATGCCACAAGTTCAACATCACCCAATGTGACAAAGGTTATAAAGACAGAAATTGTCGGAAGAAATGTAACAACTCGCAAAGCCCAACGGCAGAAGCAAAACCTTTACACCTACTCTAAAAGAAGATGTGAATGAAATTTAGGTCTTTGTTTGCTACCATAACAGCAGGCGAATTTTCTGCTACGCGCAAGATGTTGATGCGGAAGTAGGACTAAAAAGTTAGAAGGTAGTACCTTGTCGAAAAATGTAATAATCATAGCCGGTCCAAACGGGTCCGGAAAAACGACTTTTGTGTCCGAATATCTCCGCAATTCGGAAATTTCTGTGTATATCAGTGCCGATGCGATCGCAGAAAGACTGGTATCCAGACCGGAGGAGATGGACAGCGTTAAAGTTCAAGCTGGAAGACTTTTTATACAAGAAATCCAGGGGCTTATCCAAGCAGGGACAGATTTTATTGTAGAGGTGACGCTTGCAGGTAAAGGATTTGCAAGAACTATCTCTCAATTAAAAAGTGCTGGCTGGACGGTTACCATTGTTTTTATTTTTCTCAAATCACCTGAGACAAGTGTTGCTCGTGTGCGGAATCGTGTACAGGCGGGCGGACACCATGTGCCAACGGAAGATGTTGTGCGTCGGTTTTATCGGAGCAAGCGCAACTTTTGGTATATTTACAAGGACATGGTGGATGTGTGGCATCTGTTCTATAATTCTACGGAACACTTTCAAAAAGTCGCTTCAGGTGAGGGTAAAGAAGTTAAGGTGATTAATGAAGTTTTCTTTAAAATATTTATGCAAGACATTCAGAATGGAGGTGTATAATGCATAACGCCAAGTTAAGCCTTGAAACCCATGAATCGGCGGATGAGATGCTGCGGATTGGCAATCGTGCCGTCAAAAGAGCACAAGAAGAGAACCGCAAAAAAGGGATTCCGAATGTGTATGATATTAACGGGCATCGTTACTATGAACTGCCAAATGGTGAATTGACGAAGGAAGACCCGTATCCGTTATTAAAAGAAGAAGACAGATGAGAACACAACATCTAATTATGAATATATACATACTTTCAATACTATTTCGGAAGTAATGTTCTGTCCGGGCAATCTTGATTGCTATTTTCAAGTTTGCCACACATTTATAGTAAAACACAAATCGAAATACATACATCGCTATTATTAGAAAGGAAATTTAATGGCAGCATTAAAAGATTTACGAAACGGATTAGTTATCCGACTTGATAATGCCGTCTACACGGTTGTAGACTGTCAGCATGTGAAACCCGGAAAAGGAGGTGCATTCGCTCGGACAAAAATTAAGCGTGTAAGTGATGGGGCAGTCCTTGACCGAACTTTCAGGGCTAATGATACCATTGACACTGTCCGACTCACTGACCAAGAAATGCAATTTCTTTACAGTGAAGGTGACATGCTGTGGTTTATGGACAACGAAACTTTTGATCAGCATGCGCTTCCCAAAGCACTGCTCGGAGATAGTGTAAAATACTTAAAAGAAGGCGAAACTATAACGGTCAAGATGGATGTTGATACACCGCTTGCTGTAGAATTGCCGACTTTTGTAGAGCTCAAAATTGTTGAAACTGACCCCGGTTTACGAGGAGATACTGTCAGCGGCGGTTCAAAAACAGCAAAATTAGAGACCGGTGCTGTCGTGAATGTCCCGCTCTTTGTAAAAAACGAAACCGTAATTAAAGTTGACACTCGGACAGGGAAATACGTTGAAAGGGTTTAAAACATGAAACAAAAAAAACAAAGTGAGAAAGTTGACTCTCCCGCTGATACAGAAGTTACTCCTGACCCTCTCCTACAACGTCTTGAAGAACTCATTGCAATTGCGGAAAAATCGGATTTGACAACGGTTCGGATTCGTGAAGGTGAAGTAGAAATAGAAATTTCACGCGGCACCACTCAACCTGTCTCAATTAATCCCTCTATAACAAGTACCGCTGCACCAACACTCGTCACGGAAGACGAAGCAGGTGACGACATAATTCGCTCACCGATGCCTGCACGTTTTTATCGGGCACCAGCACCCGATGAACCACCATTTATTGAAGTCGGTGATACTGTTACAGCGGGTGCTTCATTAGCTACACTTGAAGTCATGAAAACTTTTAACGATGTTGAGGCTCCCTTTGATTGTGAAGTCTTGGAAATTCTTATAGAAGATGGCGAAGCAGTTGAATACAATCAACCCCTCTTTCGAGTGAGGCGAACTTAGGACTATGTTTCAAAAAATATTGATTGCAAACCGCGGTGAGATCGCTATCCGCGTTATCCGTGCCTGTAAAGATATGGATATAAAGACCGTTGCTATTTACTCAACGGCAGACAAAGACGCTCTCCACGTTGAATACGCTGATGAGGCATACTGCATCGGGCCTCCCCCTTCCGCAGAAAGTTATCTTAAATATGCCAACATTACTGCTGTAGCGGACTTCGCCAATGTTGATGCAATACATCCTGGTGCAGGATTCCTCGCTGAAGACGCACAGTTTGCTGAAATTTGTGAAGCGCATCAAATCAAATTCATTGGTCCCTCCATTGATGACCTCAATACTATGGGTGACAAGATTCGTGCGCTTGAAACAGTCGCAAAGGCAGGTTTGAAACTTGTCCCTGGCAGTCAAAACAGAAAAAGGAAAAAAGATAAAAAAGCCACCGTTGAATCCGCTGAAGAAGCAGCCGAACTTGCAGAAAAAATCGGATATCCGGTTGGAATCAAAGCATCCGCTGGCGGTGGCGGCCGCGGCATTCGCATCGCACACAATCGTCCCAGTCTGTTCAACTTATTCCATATCGCAAAATCTGAGAGTGAAGCAGCGTTTGGAAATGCCGATGTTTACATTGAAAAATGGATAGAAGATGCACGCCATATTGAAGTTCAGGTTTTAGGAGATTCTCACGGAAATGTTGTCCATTTCGGAGAACGTGAATGCTCTATCCAGCGCAAACAACAGAAACTATTGGAAGAAGCCCCTGCTGCATCTATTTCCGCTAAACTTCGGAATGAAATTTGCAAAGCTGCTGTCAAAGCCGCTAAGTCAATCGGATACCTAAATGCTGGCACAATTGAGTTTGTCGTTGATAAGAACGAAAACTTCTATTTCCTTGAGATGAATACGCGTATTCAGGTTGAACACACTATCACCGAGAGCATCACCGGTATTGATCTAATTAAAGAACAGATTCGTCTGGCGATGGGAGAGGAACTTGGATACAACCAATCTGATATTCATATCAACGGACACGCGATTGAATGCAGAATCAATGCCGAAGACCCTGCCAATCAGTTTATGCCTTCACCAGGGTTAGTTACAGACTATCAACCTCCCGGTGGTATCGGCATTCGTGTTGACGGGTATATCTACACAGGCTATACGGTTCCCCCGCACTACGATTCACTCGTTGCAAAATTAATCGCTGTTGGTAGAGATCGTGACGAGGCAATTGCCCGATTGAAGCGAGCACTTTCCGAATTTAAGATTGAAGGTATCAATACCACAATTCCACTCCATCAAAATATTCTGAATGACGAGCGCTTTCTAAACCGAAATATTTTCACTAACTTCCTAAAAACATGAAATCCTTTATAGGTACAACATCGGAAAGATGGCGTGTTCTAAAATATGTTTGTTACATTGTAGTGTTGATATTTATCACAATACATGCACTCGCACAACCCGCTACCTTCGTTGATGTAACACTTGAATCAGGTATCCGCTTTCAGCACTCAAAAGGTGTTCGTTCCAGTTTACTACCTGAAGATATGGGTTCGGGCGCAGGTTTTGCCGATATAGATAATGATGGCGACCTCGATCTCTATATTGTAAATATACCTGGGCCATTCTCAGAAACACCATCCAAACCTTCCTCACATCTCAAAAAGACCGCTACAACATCTGCAAATGTACTTTACCGGAATAATGGTGACGGCACATTTACTGACATTACAGATACTGCCAAAGTTGGAGATACAGGATACGGTATGGGCTGTGTTTTCGCAGATTTCAATGGGGATGGAAATGTCGATCTCTATGTGACAAATTATGGAGAAAATGTACTTTATCAAAACAATGGTAACGGCACATTTACTGATGTAACAAAGATAGCGGGAGTCGGTTGTCCGTTGTGGAGTACTGGTACCGCATTTGCTGATTACGACGGGGACAACGATTTAGACCTATATGTTTGTAATTACGTCAAGTATGATCTGAAAAAGTTTGAACAGCAGAAGGAGGAATCCCTGCAATCAGGTAAATTCGTGCCAAATGCCCTGAATCCTACCGCCTTTGAACCACAAGATAATGTGTTTTACCGAAACAACGGTGACGGAACGTTTACCGATATTACTGATGAAGCAGGCGTAGCAGCACCCGGCGGCAGGAGTATGCAAGCCATTTTCAGTGACTTTGACAATGACAATGATATGGACCTGTACGTCGCAAACGATACTTCTGAAAACGACATTTTTCGTAATGAGGGAAACGGCACGTTTACCGATGTTAGTGCTGACTCATGGGCTGCAGACTTTCGCGGATCAATGGGTTTGGCTGCGGGGGATTACGATGCAGACGGAGATATTGACCTCTTTATCAGTCATTGGATAGATCAGGAATATGTTCTCTACAGCAATTTGTTGCAGGAAAGCGAAGCGATAGAAAATAGTAATCCCAAACGTATACGATTTGTAGACGAAGCCTATTCTGCTATGCTTGCAGAAGTCACATTAAAAGAAATTGGATGGGGCACCTCTCTCTTTGACTATGACAACGATGGGGATTTGGATATCTTTGTAGCAAACGGCAGCACATTTCAGAAACTTGACCAACCTGAAGTGCTTATCCCGCAACATAATCAGTTGTTTCGGAATGAAGGTGATGGCACTTTCAGTGATGTGAGTAAAAGCATGGGTATTACCAATCTTCCCGCGCGTGTCAGCCGTGGCACTGCGTTTGGTGATTATGACAACGATGGGGATGTAGATATATTCATTGCCAATAACTATGACCGACCAACCCTATTACGGAACAATTCCGTTGATTTGAGTAACAGCAATAATTGGCTGCACGTTAAGTTAGTGGGTGAAAACCCAAATCGAAACGCTGTCGGTGCAAAAATTCAACTCAAAACTGCAAATTCTACTCAGATACGAGAAATTTACGCAGGCGAAAGTTACATGTCTGCTAACAGTTTCATCGCTGAATTCGGATTGGGAAAAACCACTCAGGTACAAACGCTGCAGATCACTTGGACCAATGGTAAGATACAAACGCTTCAAAATGTATCAGTAAATCAGATGATACAGGTTACGCAGAAACCGTAGCTTATATTTTACCTACTATGAACACCAACTCCAAAATCTCAAAACAAGCACCCCCTTCAATCTCACCAAAATCTGCTCTGTTGACAGAATCTGAGATGGCACTGTTCGTAGACTACTATCAACTCACGATGGGGCAAGCAGATTTAAAAAACCGAAACAATGCTATTATTACTGCCAATTACTATGTCCGCAAAATCCCACAAGGTGAATATCTCATCGCAGCAGGTCTTGAGCAGGTTATCCACTTTGTACTGAATTTACGTTTTACCGATGCTACACTCGACTGGTTAGCACAGAGCGGCGAATTAGATAGAGACTACCTCGAATCGTTGAAAGATTTTCGATTTGACGGTTCCATTTACGCAGTTCCTGAAGGCACTCCTGTTTTTCCAAACGAGCCGATTATCAACGTTACCGGCAGATCCCGGGATGTTCAACTATTTGAGACATATCTGCTCTGTGTGATGAACTTTCAAACGTTGATTGCGACAAAAGCCTCGCGAATTGTCCTCGCAGCAAGAGGGAAACCGGTCTTGGATTTCGGTGCAAGACGCGCACACGGCAGAGATGCCGGTATCCTTGCTGCGCGCGCTTCCTTTATCGGTGGTGCAAACGGCACATCGCTTGTGCTTGCGGGACGTTATTTCGATATCCCCTACGTCGGTACGATGGCGCATAAATTTGTCATGGAACGTCCCACAGAGGTTGATGCCTTCCGAGATTACGCTAACGTTTTCCCACACAACACGACACTTCTGATTGATACCTACAATACGTTAGAGGGAGCAAGAAATGCGTGTATCGTTGCGCATGAGATGGAAGCGCGCGGTGCACGACTAAAAGCCGTAAGATTGGATAGCGGCGATCTTTTGTTACTCAGTAAGGAAGTCCGCCGTATTCTTGATACTGCGGAACTTGATTATGTTCAGATTATCGCCAGCCATGACCTTGATGAATTTGAGATACATAATTTACTTGAGAAAGGGGCACCGATTGATGGTTTCGGAGTCGGCACGCGTCTTGCGACTGGTGCTAACTTTAATTCCGTTACTGGTGAGGGCGGACCTTCCGCGCTCGGTGGTGTCTTCAAATCAGTTGAACGTGACGGTATCCCTGTTGGTAAACAGTCACTTGATGAACCTGCCAAAGCCACGTTACCCGGAAGAAAGCAGATCTATCGGTATACTGATGCAAAGGGAAACTATATTAAGGACAGTATCATGCTCTGGAATGAACCGCTATCCGATGGACAACCGCTTTTAATTCCCATTGTCAAAGGCGGAGAATTGGTGTATAATTTTCCAAGTTTGGCAAACATTCAGGAACGGTCAAGGGCAGAACTTATGAGATTGCATAAATCTCATAAAACCTTAACCGATGCGAAACCCTATCCGGTTGAAATACATCCGGTGTTAAAAAAAATATATTAACAAAACTTCCGTAAATTTCATAGGCAACAGCCTAACAAGGAGAATCACAATAGTGTCTATAGAACCAAGTTGCTCGCGTCCTGTTGATGGAGAGGACATTGTTCACCCACGCGTTTTACCTTTTATAATTTTTCACCTCACATGTTTTGCGATTATCTGGGTAGATGTTCAACCTATTGACTGGATTATATGTGGTGCATTGTACGTTATCCGCATGTTTGGAATCACGGCGGGGTTTCATCGCTACTTTTCGCACCGTTCATTCAAAACAAGTCGTGTATTCCAATTTTTTCTGGCATTTCTGGGGCAGAGTTCAGCACAACGCGGAACATTGTGGTGGGCAGCAAAACATCGAGAACATCATAAATACTCCGATACAGAACAAGATATACATTCACCAGTTAAACACGGATTCTGGCATTCTCACGTGCTTTGGATTTTCTCCAAACGCGGGCGTACCGTAGATTATAGTATAATTAAGGATTTCCGAAAATATCCAGAACTCGTTTGGCTTGATAAATGGGAGAGACTACCGCCATTCCTATTAGCTATTCTCGTTTTCGCGGTCGCGGGTTGGTCAGGACTTATCGTAGGTTTCTTCCTCAGTACAGTGTTCCTTTTTCACGGAACATTTACGATTAATTCTCTTTCTCACGTGTTCGGGAAACAGTCGTATGTCACAGGAGACAATTCACGCAACAACCTATTTTTGGCTATCATTACTCTGGGGGAAGGATGGCACAACAATCACCATCACTTTCCAAGTGCTACACAGCAAGGTTTTCATTGGTGGCAAATTGATGTGACGTATTATATTTTGAAAACTTTGTCCGTTTTTAGAATCGTTTGGGACCTCCGAGCACCGCCAAAGCATGTAATTGAGGGTAAACGTAAATTGTCCGCAATTACCATTGAAAGAGCAGCCGAACAACTTGTTTCAAGTTTTTCAATTGAACAAATCGGCAAAGCGGTTTTGAAAGCGTGGGCGCACACGCCAAAGTTAGAAGAACTCCGTAAACGGGCACGCATCAGTCAAGCAGAAGTTGAAACATTCCTCAGAGAGGCGAATATCCTTGAGTTGCCAACGATTAAAGAGATCAGACACCGCGCACAAAAAATGTTTGCCTCTATCCCATCGTTAAACTCAATTGTTGAAAGGGCAAATCAGATACTCGTTCAGGCAGTTTCGGTATGGCTCCTTCAGAGTGACACGCGCGAATCAACGGTTGGGGTGTAGTGAATATGGATACAGGTTGGGTTAAACTGAAAGTAAACCTATCCTCGCACTAAAGGCATCATTCTTTGGTATATAATTTCCAATCTGGCAGACATTCAGGCGCGGACGAGGACGGAACTTAACGATTTGTGCCAGTTAAGTGAAAGTTTTGTTGTTTTTCACAACTGTTCGTATTTTGTAGGAGCGATCTTCCGAATCGCGACCCGTTTGCAGTCGGGAATCGGAGTTCCCTCTTACTTTGAGGGCGGCAGGTATCGGAAAAGTTGCGGAATTCAAACCCAAACAAGACGAACAAGTGAAATATAAATATACCAAATGTTAACTGGTACAAGTCGTGAACTTACGAAATTAGATGAGTCTCATAAAGGTTTGACAGATGCTACCCCTTACCAATTGAAATACATTCAGGATTGAAAACAGAGTAGTAACGAAGACATGTATATTCCCCTTTAACCATCTTACCGGTGATGAGACATGCCTGTTCTGATACGCAATGGAGGAAATGATGAGTGTTTTAAAAGACTTTGAATTCAAGCAAAGAAAATATATGCCCACCTTTCCGATAGCGAATGGGAAACCAACTATACACATAGAAGGTTATCCTTACGAGGACGATGAACCGATGCCAACGACTGAATTTCACGGTTTGCAGATAAACATATTTTATGACCAACTTTTCCGATATTTTAGAATTAATGATTACGTTCACATCGGTAACGACAACTTTATCTATTATGAAGAAGGTGACATCACGAAGGTAGTCGCGCCTGATATTTTCGTCGTGTTTGGTGTCAAGAAGTACCCGTTGCGGCGTTCTTTTTATACGTGGTCTGAAGGTGCGGTGCCGGTAGTAGTCTTTGAGTTTCTATCAGATGCGACAGCGGATCAGGATCGGCATGAAAAGGTGCAAGTATATCTGAAAGAGATGGAGGTTCAAGAGTTCTTTATCCATCAACCTGAGATGGATAAACCTGTGGAGTTTTTTGGATGGCGGCGTGCTTCTGGTGATATTGTTGAAATAGTGCCAGATGCGGCGGGTGGCTTGTTCAGTGAGGCACTACAACTCTGGTTTCGCTGGGAGGAGGATCAGACGACACACGTGAGGCTTTTACGTCCATCTCTGCCTGATGGCACACCGATAAACACATCTGTGGAGGAAGAACAGCTACGAGAACAAGAACAGCAAATGCGAATGGAAGCAGAAGCGCGCGCTGAAGAAGCAGAACGAATCGCCAAAGAAGAAGCTGAACGAAGACAGGCATTAGAGGCTGAGTTAGAACATCTCCGTGCACAACTTCCCAACCGCTCTTAATTCCCGTTGTAAAGGACAGAGAATTGATGTATAATTTTTCAAATCTGACAGACATTCAGGCGCGAACGAGGATTGAACTTACGAGATTGGGGAAATCTCATAAAGTTTTGACAGATGCTAAACCTTATACGGTTGAAATACATCATGGATTGACAAATTTGTTTTGATTGGTGAGAAATCATGAAAACCACTTTATTTGCTTTACTATCAGTTATCTTTTTCTGCGCTATCGTTTCTCAAGGTATGACTTTTGAATATCATTGGGAAATAGATGAGACACCAGAAGGGCAAGAAAGTGCTACCGTAGTTGAACCTGTACAAGTAACAATATTGGATGAACAGGTAGAAATAGCATCTCATAGCGCATCACTATGGTTGATGCATCGGTATTCTGTTCATCTCGGTACTGAATGGAGTGCTGCACACGCATACAAACTATTACAAACATTTATATCTATACCACAAGATAAGAATAACATCTATGACAAGGAACCTCGGGTACCGATCTCGTTATGGAGACTCAGTGATAGACCCATCCAAGATGACATTGAGATTGAATTCCATGGTGATACAAAAGTTGTCACTGTTTCCAAAGAGGCATTTACTTATGCCAAACCTCTATTGGCTGAAATCGAAGGTGTGCGGGGTAGATATTTTTCTAAAAGGCTCCACCGTGCAGTCGTTCGGTATGTAACTGAGAATGCGACGCATAGATACGGTTTTATACGGATATTGAAAGAACGTTATGATGTCAGTATAGAAGTTCCTGATTATACTGAACTGACAAGACATACAACTGGCGAACACGCGGGGCATTTCTCTGAATTCAAAAACGAAGAGTTGATGGCCCTCGTGTCAATGTTTGAGGAATTTCCGCAAGGGATGCTTAAAACACCCGGATTGAAATATCTGGTGAGACGTTTAGATGGAACACCGCACCCACTCTATCCAGAAGCAGCTGCAGTTGCCTGGACGGGTGCTGGCTACATCGAATTTATGGAATCTGCTTTTAAAGAGCAAGGGGCGGACGCTATACACCGGTTAATCTTACATGAAAAAGCACATTTTCTATGGGCACATCTTTTTAACGAACAACTCAAACAGGATTGGATTGAACTCGGTGGGTGGTATGAAAATCCTGATGATCCAGATGGTTGGTCGACAACCAAGCAAACCGAATTTGTATCTGCTTATGCACACGGTGTCAATCCGAATGAAGATATGGCGGAGAGTATCAGTCACTACATCGTCCGACCTGACAAGTTACGTTCGCGGTCCCCTGCCAAATACGAATTTATCCAAAATAGAGTTATGCACGGCACACGTTACATTGCCAAGATACGCGAAGACCTGACGTTTGAAGTCTACAATCTCTATCCTGACTATGTCTATCCGGGACGCATTATACGGGTTGACATACAAGTCTATGGTGGACCTGAGGAAGACAAGCAAATCCACATTGAGGTTGAAATTCATGGCGAGAGTAACCTGGATACAGCACACGAAGCATACATACGCATGTTTAGTGAAAAAAAGACATTTGAAGACATGCGCCTTTATCCAATAGACTCCAATGGTCAACCTGTCTCGGCGGGACATATTTTACGAGGACATCTAACCTTATCACGCTATGCAGCAAATGGTTATTGGACTCCAGACCAGATTCGTCTCTGGGATGCCAATGGAAACGATCGACACCAATCCCAGAACAATATTGGTTGGAAACTCTATATTGACAACCCGCAGGAGGACTTAGAAGCACCCATTTACGTCAAAAATTCGGTGAGACTCTCTTTGACACAGGAAAAAACGAAAAGTGGACATCCTTATCAAATCGTTCACGTGCGTTGGCGAGTTATTGAAAGCAGTGGTGTCTCGGCTTGTACTACCACAATGAACGATAAAAACCGTGAGACCTATAGTATAGCTGGTGGTAATTGGTACGAGGACGAAGAGGGGATAGCCATAGCACAGCAAGGTAGTGAAGTCCAGGCTAAGATAACTATTCCAGACTATCATCAGAGTGGAACTTACACACTTGCTTACATTGCAACAGAAGATATTCCGGGGAACCGTGGCGGTGTCTGGTTTACACCAGAAGCAGATGAGGTATTAAGAAAACCAAACGACCAGTTTATGCTTGATGAAGGACCACACACAATCGAGATTCAGACGCGGTTTCCGGATGACACTCCACCGGAGTTAGACTTAAATCAAATTACGATCCAATCAGAACCTACCCGTCCAACAGACCCAAATGGAGAAACACTCGTTGATATTAATTTCAGAGTGAGAGATGACATTAGTGGATATAGTGGTTCAAAAATACTTTTACGCGATCCTCAGGGCATAATGCACGGATTTAACCACGGTGCTCCAGACCATAATTACATGTATTTTATAGGTGATCCCACCGTCTATAAAGACTATCAGTTAAGTATTACTTTACCGGTTGGCAGTGTCCCAGGCACATGGGGACTTGCTGAGATGACTGTATTTGATAAAGCAGGGAATACACAACGTGCAAACTTTACTGAAATCGTTCGCTTTAGGGTGGATGATGGGACTGTCTATGCTGAATCTGATGTCAACGAAGACGGTGTGATTAACATACTTGATCTCGTTATCGTTGCAGCGTTTGACGCGTCAAACGAGAGAGCAGATGTCAATAGTGATGGCACTGTCAATATTTTGGATTTAGTGGCAGTTGCCAGCCATCTCGGTGAAGAAGGCATCGCTGCCCCTGCTGTCAACAATCCAACTGCTGACCAAATCCAGAGTTGGATTACACAAGCAATGCAAGCGGATGATAGTAGTCCTGCCTTCCGCAGAGGTATCCGTGCATTACAGAACCTATTACTTTCACTACGTCCAGAAACAACTGCGTTGCTGCCGAACTATCCGAATCCGTTTAACCCGGAAACGTGGATACCGTATCATTTGGCAAACGCCAGCGATGTTCAGATTACAATTTACAATACGAGAGGTAGCGTAGTTCGTAGACTTGTACTTGGGCATCGTGCGGCAGGTTATTATACGGAGAAAAATCGTGCGGCATTTTGGGATGGTCGTAATAGCATGGGTGAACGTATTGCAAGCGGTGTCTATTTTTACCAATTGCAGGCGGATTCTATTTCACAACTGCGCAAAATGGTAATTTTGAAGTAAAATGTGAGATTAACTCACTGCCCTATTCCGTGCAGTAGAGTATGAGTCTGCACCTTTTTGTGCAGTAGTCCATAGATTGGATTGAGTTTCTCTAAACCAACAAACGATGATAATTTATAGTGCACTTTGAAAATAAAGATACACATTTTCTGTAGGAGCGATCTCCGAATCGCGCCGCACCTCACTGATAGTCGGGAATCGGAGTTCCCTCCCGCCAAATGCCAAAAGCGCATTTGGCGTTGATTCACGTCTCAAAATGTCCCGCTAATTCTAAAGTTTACTATAATTTTATTGGAAGGAGTTAAGCATGTCTGTTCCTAATTTCGCAGAAATTTACTTCAATCGCGGTAAAAAGAAAGGTGAACATGGTCAATATGAGGATGCGATTGCCGACTTTGATACTGCTATTCACCTTAACCCTGATTATACGGAAGCCTACTGTTTTCGAGGATTGATGAAGACATCAAACGGTCATTACAAGTCTGCGATTACAGACTATGATACCGCAATACATCTCGACCCTGATCATGCAGAAACCTACTACCTGCGTGGGT
>JAPPMR010000523.1 GCA_028818995.1 Candidatus Poribacteria bacterium
AAAAAGCAATACTTCGCGGCACCGGTGAACTTGAAGGTGAAACTTTAGAAGAAGTCGTTTATGAAGGATATGGCCCCGGCGGTGTCGCGCTAATAATAGAGGTGATAACCGATAACCGCAATCGTACAATCGCTGCAGTTAGACACACACTTAGCAAGTTTAATGGCAGAATCGGTGAACGCGGATGTGTAGCATGGGGATTCGATAAGTGTGGTCTCATTGTTGTTGATGCGGATAGCATTGATGAGGAAGAGTTGTTTTTAGTTGCCGCAGATGCAGGTGCTGAAGATTTAACTCCGATGGATGATACTATTGAAATTATAACCCCATTTGAACAGTTTGATAAAGTCGTCACTGCTATTCAATCTACTGACGCATCCATTCAATTAGCGGAAGTTAGCATGATTCCTCAAAATACCGTTAGACTTGAAGGCAAAGAGGCGGAACGTATGTTAAGACTCATGGTAGCTTTGGATGAACTGGACGATGTGCAAAAAATCTACGCTAACTTTGACATTCCTGATGACATTCTTGAAGCAGCAGCGTAGTTATAAAGGACCTATTGTTAATGATTATTCTTGGGATTGACCCTGGCATTGCAAATACAGGTTATGGAATTGTCCAATCTGATGCCGCTCGTGTTCAACCGCTTCACTTCGGAAATATCCAGACCAGTCCTAAAACTGCATCTGAGGAACGTTTGAAAACAATATATGACACCATATCTGAATTGATTACACAGTTTGACGTAGAATCCGTAGTGCTTGAAGATATTTTCTTTACCAAAAACGTGAACAACGCTTATATTGTCGGCGAAGTGAAAGGTATAGTGAAATTAGCAGCAGCGAACAACAGCGCGCCTGTGACAACCTATTCACCGATGCAAGTTAAACAGACTGTCGCTGGATACGGAAAAGCGACAAAGCTCCAAGTTCAAAAAATGGTCCAGGCATTACTGAAACTAAAAGAATTGCCTCAACCTGACCACGCCGCTGATGCTTTGAGTTTAGCAATTTGTCACGCTCGTTCTCACAAACTGCTCAAAATCCGAGAAAAATTTAAAAATTAAATGTGTTTTAGAAGCCGAAAGGAAGCCGCATTAGTATGATTGCTCATCTAAAGGGAACGCTTGCCCATAAAGATACCAAAGGGGTAGTCGTTGATGTAAACGGTATCGGTTATTTAGTTGAAGTTGCGGAGCGAACAATCAACGGATTGCCCGCTATCGGTGAATCTATTACGTTTTATACCTACTATAGTCAAAATCGTGATAACGAAATTAAACTTTACGGATTCACTTCACACGATGCTCTCAAAATGTTTGAAATGGCGTTGACTGTCAAAGGGGTTGGCCCTTCACTTGCGCAAAATATCGTTACAAGACTATCACCTTCACAATTCCAACAAGCTGTCCTAAAAGAGAATATGGCAACTTTAATGCGGGTGCCTCGGTTGGGTAAAGAACTCGCGCAGCTTATCATCATCAAACTCAAAAAAAGCATAGCTAAGGTCAAATTAGAGGAAAAAGTGGAACTTGTTGGAGATGGATCAACGCATCAAGCTGTCATCAATGTACTCGTTAACCTTGGTGCATCAGAACTTGAGGCGGAACAAGCAGTAGAACAAGCACAACAAACACTTGGTGATGATGCTGATCGGGATGCACTGGTAAAGGAAGCACTACGATATATCCGAAATTAATCTTTTTATTATCACAAATAATGTGATTTTGCTAAAATGCAAAACGCACCTTAAAATGAAAAAACAATGATGGTCCTTATGTTAGGATAACAATATGGATAACTTCAATAATCATGATAATGGTGATGACGATTTTGGATATAGCCTCCGTCCAGAAACTTTAGATGAATTCATCGGACAGGAGAAAGCCAAAGAACAACTACGTATCCACATTGATGCAGTAAAAAATAGACGTGCTACAAAAAGTAAACGTGCTGCAAAAAGTAGAGATGATGTGTTAGAACATGTTCTCCTTGTCGGACCTCCCGGACTGGGTAAAACCACACTTGCCAAGATCATCGCCAATGAATTTGAGACTAATTTCAAACAAGCCATCGGTCCGGTGATGGAACGTATTGATATCGCCTCTACATTAACTAATCTTGAAGAGGGGGATATCCTTTTTATTGACGAGATCCACGGAATGAAAGCGCCAATCCAGGAGTCGCTTTACCCTGTTCTTGAAGATTTTGTACTGGATCTACCTTTAGGTCAAGGACCCGGTTCTGAAGTTGTGCAACTTTCGGTCGCCCCTTTTACCTTAGTCGGAGCAACAACACGCGAAGGTCTGCTTACCGGTCCGTTTCGATCAAGACTCGGAATCTACATACATCTTGATTACTACACACCTGAAGATATTCAGCAAGCCATCCGGATCAACAGCGCTAAACTCAACATTAAAATAGAAGAAGACGCTGAATTTGCATTAGCACTACGTGCCCGTGGCACGATGCGAATCGCCAATAAACTCCTTGCTAACATCAGAGACTATGCACAAGTTAGAGGTGGTGGTGTTTTGACACTTGATGTTGTGGAAGAAGCATTGCAGTTTTTCGATATTGATGAAAAAGGTTTAAACGCACAAGACTACGCATATTTCCGTGTATTGATCCAAAATTTCAATGGTCGCGCGGGACTTAAAGCACTTGCCGTTGCACTTAGCGAAGATGAACGGACTATTCGTGAAGTTTATGAACCGCACTATATTAAAGAGGGATTCTTGGCACTTACAGCAAGTGGCCGTGTCGCAACTGATGCTGCTTATGAATACTTTGGATATCCTAAATCAAGCCAACCGACACTTTTTGATGTATGACTTCTCTTGAATTCATTTCATCCCAATTGTGCAGATATTTGATGTAATGTGTAATGATGATATGAAACTCTCTGATTTTGATTACGATCTACCACCTGATCGTATAGCGCAAGTCCCTTTGAAGCATCGTGACGCATCACGCTTAATGGTGATTGATCGAAGCACAAGAGAATTTCATCATACGCAATTTTCACAGATAGGAGAATTTTTACCGGATCCAGCCTTGTTGGTTTTGAACGATACAAAGGTGATACCAGCAAGGTTAATCGGAAACAAAAGTGAAACTGGCGGTAAAATTGAACTGCTTCTCGTCCAAGAAAAGGGAACCGATACATGGGAGGTTTTAGCAAAGCCGCGCAGGATGCTGAAAGTAGGTACACAACTGACATTTGGCAATGGCGTTTTGATAGCTGAAGTCTTAGAAAAACCCGACGATGGAAATTGCATCGTTCGTTTTATATATACAGGTGTTTTTTTTAAAATACTTGCTGAAATAGGAATGATGCCTTTACCGCCTTACATTCGGCGTTCACCTAACGAAGAAGATAAGGTGCGCTATCAGTCGGTTTACGCAACTAACGATGGTGCGATTGCCGCGCCGACAGCGGGATTACACTTTACCCCAGAATTGCTTGAAGAATTGCGAGGTAATGGAGTAGAAACAGCGATGCTTACGCTACATGTGGGGATCGGGACGTTTCAACCGGTTAAGGTTGAGAACGTTGAAACTCACAATATGCATGCTGAATACATACACCTTACTGAAACTAAAGCAAACCGAATTTGTAATGCACGCGATACGGGTTCAAAAATTGTCGCAATTGGTACCACGGTTGTGCGTGCTTTGGAAACAGCCGGTGCAACAGGCACCGTTAAACCTTATAACGGGTACAGTGAACTTTTCATCTATCCCGGTTATCAATTTAAAGTTGTAGATGCGTTGCTTACCAATTTCCATCTACCTAAATCAACATTGCTCATGCTCGTAAGTGCCTTTGCTGATAGCGTATTGATACAAAAGGCTTATCAAGAAGCACTTCAACAAAACTATCGGTTTTACAGTTACGGTGATGCAATGCTAATTCTATAAAAACAGAAGGAGAAATTAAATATGGCTGAAAGTCCTTTAATAAGTATGCTTTTTATGTTCATCCCAATGGCTGCTATCATCTATTTTCTGATGATTCGCCCAGAACAAACCAGACGGAAAAAACATCAAGCAATGTTAGAGAATTTGACAAAGGGTGATGAGATTGTAACGAATGGCGGGTTGCACGGTAAAATTCTTGGCGTTGACAATGATAAGAAGATTCTTCTAATCTCTGTCGGGGAAGTAAACAATCAGGAAATGAAGGTGCATATATCGCTGAGCTCTGTTGCTTTTCTGAAAAAAGGCGGTGAGCTTATTGAAGGGGAGTAGAATGTGTTATCAATAATTGGTAACATTTACCTTCATAAGTTATCAGGCGTGCGCGGTTTTTTTCGGACAACACAATCAGATTATTGTTGCTTAGGGCAATTCGCGTTGTTTTATTTTCAGGATCAATAAGTTGTAGTGTTGCCGAACCATTTTCGTCTTGGAATCGAAAGAAACTAATCGCTTCACCAATCCATTCAGTTAAAATGTTGTTTTCTATAATACGCAGTTGATAATCTGTTTGAGTTTCTACTTCACCTGCATCTAAAATGACCGCTGCTGTATCCGAATATGACGGAATTTTGCAAATTGCTATTTCTACTCTCGCTTTGTTTGTTATAACTTCATAAGTAGTATGATGCGGAATATACGCAACGCTTGCATCGCCATCAAAAACATCGGCACGCTCACCCAAAATGCCATTTGCCTTGTTACCGTTATGACCAACCAATAGGGTGCATTGTCCACCTAACACAATCAAAGCAACTTCGCAATCATCAGAATGATCAAAGTATGTTGATTCGGAGTCAAGATTGAGGATACCGAAATGCAGATTTGTCGTGCCCAACTCACCAGGATCTACAAGAGGTGTATATCCATCGGTAGTTTTGTATTGCTTAATTACTGACATAGCGAGTAAATTCTGCTAATTGTTCTACAAGGCTTGCCAATGGCAGTCCAACAACGTTGAAATAACACCCTTCTATCCGTTTAACAAATGCTGCTCAACGACCCTGAATCCCGTCCGCTCCTGGCATATCTGTAGCTACTCCGGGTTCAATGTAAGCAGAAATTTCTGACGGACAAAGTTTTCTAAAATATACTTGTGTTGTTTCTACCCATGTTTTCTCTTTATTGAGTTTGGCATCTATTAGTGCAACGCCAGTTACGACTTCGTGACATGTGCCACTGAGGCGGGTTAACATCTCCTGAGCATGTGTCATGTTCTTCGGCTTACCGAGAAGTTCACCTTTTAACGAAACCAACGTATCTGCTCCAATAATAAACCCTTCAGTATGACGTTCAGCAACGGATCGTGCTTTCTGAAGGGCAAGTTCTTGAGTTACAAACTCAGCAGATGTATTATTTGGTGTAATTTCTGGAATGTTGCTGGGATATATCTCAAACATTAATCCAATTTGAGATAATAGATCGGCGCGGCGTGGGGAAGCAGATGCTAAAATGAGACGCGGAATTTTCAAAAAAGGCATAGCACTGTTATTTCAAACAATACCATTGATCGCTGTTTCTATCCTGAATCTGCAGTAATTCAGCGTCTATTAATTCCGTAATACCTTTGTCAATTTCTATTTTGGAAAACCCAACCTTTTCAAGGAGTTCATCTCTATTTGGTGTGCGGAACCATTCAGGTTTTTCAAGGGAATCAGTTTCATTCCGAAAAACTTCCAAAGCACTATAGAGACGTAAAGTTTTTGCAGAAAGTCCTACGAGTGGGTTTATATTTGAGTAAAATTCAACCGATTGTGTTTGCATTTTGTAATCCTCAATAACTTATGAATTTCCTTATACATTGGTAATAACGCCTTTATTAAAAGAAAGGTTACATAAATATTACTTTGAACAGAATACATGTTAGCTTAACTGATGTCTGTAATTTAGCGTAGATTGGGTAAAACGCAGTGAAATCCATAAGTGTCAATTTAGCATCTGATCTTTCTTGTGGAGGGCTTCCAAAGCCCGATTTTCTTCTTGTAGAAGCAATCCTTGTGGGAGGGTTTGAAACCCGGAACTTCTTTGTAATCGCATCTTTTTCACTGGCGAGGTCTCCTAACCACGCCTACAGACAACTGAATACCTACGCAGTTTTACGTGCCACTTGTTTTTTTTCTACTTATGTAGTATACTATTAAAACCAGTTTGGGCAGCACAGTTACTAATCGGAAACTCTCTTTGCTTTCTACCACCGTATCTAGGGATAAAATAGACTGGGACCGGAAGACCTAATGACCCACAAATCCTATTTTTTTACAAAGATTAGTACGACAAAATTAAATCAAAATTCAGCAATAGAACCTTCAATCTTGACAATTTTCATACTTTTCTAAGATAAGGAGTCCCTATGTCTGAAAATCAAGTCTCAATCACAGACGAAAATTATCGTTTTTATCACGCCTCTTGTCTTGACATGTCTGAATGTGATAATAATTCTATCGCTTTAACAATCACCTCACCTCCTTATTGGAACGCTATTGATTATGATACTCACACCAGTGATGATGAAGCATGGTATAGGGAGCGGAACTATGATGGGCTTGGCAAAACTTATGAGGACTGGCTCGCTACACTTAAAAAGGTGTTTCTTGAGGTATATCGGGTCACAATTGATGGCGGGTTCTGTGCTATCGTTATAGGGACAATCCTACACAAAGGCAAGCACTATCCAGCACCTTTCGACTTAGCAAGCCAATTAAACGATAGCGACTGGAACTTTCACCAAGACATAATATGGAACAAAGTCACCGGTGGCGTGAGACGTGCCGGTTCATTTATTCAGCACCAGAAGTCGGGGTACTACTACCCCAATATAATGACAGAATACATACTCATATTCCGTAAAGGGGAAAAACCCAGATACGGTTCACAACCTACACTCCCTATTGACGACGTATTCAAACGTGATATAGCCAACTCGATTTGGCATATCGCACCCGTGCCACCTAAAACAATTGACCACCCGTGTCCATTCCCCGATGAACTCGTCCGACGCATAGTGCTACTCTATTCTGAAGAGGGTGATGAAATACTTGACCCATTTTTGGGAAGCGGACAAACCGCACGCGGGGCTTTGAGGTTCAGACGCAAATGTGTTGGATACGAGATAGAGTCCAAATATATTGAGCTGACGCGTCAACGCTTGTATGAAGAACCGCGACGGAAATATCACCTGCTACCGAAGGTAGAAAAACAAAAAGTGTTACCCGAAGATCAACTGATGTTGTTTGAGTCGCAAATATAAGGGGCAGATCAGTGGCACAAAACGGACAAATGTCTCTGTTCCGGGAGACCGAAGATTACCAAATAACAGAAGAAGAAACGACGAACTTTGACATTGAGAGGGACTACTTCAAACACTTACAAGAAAATCTAAGCAATGAGACAAAAAAGGAATATGAGACTGGGGTCAAGCACCTTGTTGAAAGATATAACACAGCGATCTATGAAAACAGGTTCACCGTCGGCGGCGTTGTTGAGGTCTTTACCTTGGCATTAATGCGCTCTACTGGGATAGAAATTGAAGGTTGCGGGTCAGAAGCACAAGGTGGGGATTTGATACTTCCCAACGGCCGTATGTTTTCTCTAAAAAGTTCTTTTACAACAGGTGGGAGCGTGATTCTCGTCAACACAAGAGGGGACAGCGGTACAGATTGGAAAACCGCGACTCTTTTCGTTCTATCCAATGTTGGAATTGTCTATGGGGACCCAGCGATGGCACAAGAAGATGATCTGAATCGGGTTGCAGATAACTTACAGATAAAACGGACAGCTCTTAATCGATTTGCACAAGATCCATCGAAACTTATACAAATGAACATTCCTTTCAAGCCACCAACGAAAATGGCAGACATAAGTATGAAAGCTAGCGATGCTGTTGCTCGACAACTCATGGACGAACTTAATATGCATACTTTACTGGTGCAGATATAAATTGATAGAGACAGCCTAATTCGGATTTATTCGCTACAATCATATAATCTACTATGCTAAACCAAAAGATCGTTGATACCACAGAATCATTAAGACTTGCCTCCCGGAATATACCGAAAAAATGGGGTGGCAAAAAGGCAATCCTTGAAATGAAGGAAGGTGGCTCACGCCACTGGAGGCAAACAGAATGGCAAGGTTGGTATTTTCAATACTTATGTGAATCTCTTTTTAAAGGCATACTTGATATGCCCGGCAAGAAGTATGGAAAAACGGAATTTGACGCTTTTTCAGAAATTACATGGGACTTTAAGTCGCATGCATCCAACTCGACAACCCATGATATTATTTGTAACGATACAGAGGCGATATTAAAGACGATTGATGATTATGGTTACTATGGATTGATTCTTGCTGTTGGTGAGGCGAAATATAACGACAAAGACGGGACTTTCAGGACATGGCACCAAGATCTGAAAGGAGGGAAAAGCACGTATACACTGGACCGGGAAAAGAGAGGCAAAAAACCAAAGACCCGTAAAACAGAATTTGTTTTATTCGAAATCCACTTTGTATGTTTTGATCTTGATGCATTGCAGGAATGCGGTGTATCATTCCAAAAGGGCTTTAGAAATGCTGATGGTAGCCCAAGACGTGAAAAGGTTGCGATAAATACTCGAAGAATTCCAGATGATGTTTTTATTCTTACCGAAGACTTCTAAGTCCAAAACCACTTATAGCGTATTTTTCAGCCGTCAATCCCCACCTTCACCATCCTGCCTTTAAGGTTTTTCCTTCAATCATCGCTTGAGTGTGCTGACAATTTCTTCGTTGCCCTCACGCAACGCCATGTCGAGAGGTGTCTCACCTTCATAGGGTTGAAACACAACTCTCTTGAATTCACGTAGCGGCCAGACCAGTGAGGTGACTTCATCTGTCCATTCAGTGAACTGTTTCGGATGACACATTCGACTGACCGTTTTCAGCGATGGATCAGCCCCGTGGTCCAATAATAGCCGAACCATCCGCAAATTGCCCAACCGAGCAGCAAAATGGAGTGGTGTTTCCTTGCCATATTCAATGAAATGCTCGTTATCCATGATAGGTTCGTCATCAAGTCCACTGAGTGCTTGCGCATTGACATCCGCGCCTGCTTTAATCAAGATATAGGCTTGTGCAAGATGCGTGTCGTCATCGTGTCGGGATTGCACATGGAGTAAGGTTTCGCCGTTGTAGGGCCATGCGAAATTCGGATCCAACCCGTTTTCTACCATGAGCAGAAACGAATCGAAGTTGGTGACACCGACACCATGAAACCCAAGATAAGATGGTTGATTGATGGCAACTCCCTGACTCATGAGATACCGGTTAATCTCGTAATCACTACTTGGCCAATGCGTGCCGTGGTCATTACTGTTGTTCACATCCGCGCCTGCCTCTACAAGTGCCTTAACCTTATCAATGTCTTTGAGTCTAATGCTCGCACAATGGAGCGGTGATATCCGATTTATTTTCACGTTTATGAGTTCTGGCGCTTCGGCAAGCATTTGTTGTATTGTCTCTATATCTGCTGTTTCAAATTCTGTCTGCCAGCGTTCAATGAGTTCTCGGTTCATGTCATCTCCTTATGATAATACGCGGGTGCGGTACCTACTGTCTAATCCTTTGCTACATTTAAAGACGACAAGCGATAATTAAGGTTACATTTTATAGTGCTTTGTCAACATATTATAGGTCGCGATTCGGAGATCGCTCCTACCGTATCTGAACAACCAGTAACCAAAACTTTACACACCCATTTTCAAAATCTGACTTGACAAAAATGGGTGTATACTGTAAAGTGTCACAAATCTTGATGTTGGCGGAGAATTATGGAGGAGAAGATGTCAGACCGTTTAGCAGTAGATGGGGGAACACCTGTCATCGCAGAACCGATTCCTGGCGGAATGCATGGACCCAGTGTCATAGATGAACGAGAGATTGATGCTGTGACAGAAGTCCTACGAAGTGGTAAACTTTTTAGATTTGTTGAAAACTCCAATGTAGCAGCCTTTGAGAAAGAAGCTGCGGCGCGACTTGGTACCAAACATGCTTTGATGGTGAATTCAGGTACATCGGCGATTATCTGTGGACTCACAGGTGTAGGTATCGGTCCTGGTGATGAGGTGATTTTGCCCGGATACACCTTTATAGCGACGGCGGCGGCTATTGTCGGTGTGGGTGCAATTCCCATTATTGCAGAAATTGACGATTCACTTGGGCTGGACCCCGCAGATGTGGAACGAAAAATAACCCCACACACCAAAGCAATAATACCTGTTCACATGCAGGGCGTACCGTGCCGACTTGAAGCCATCGTGGAGATTGCAAAAAAGCATAATCTAAAGGTAGTGGAAGATTGTTGCCAATGTGTTGGTGGTCAGTATAAAGGCAAATATGCTGGTACTTGGGGTGATGCAGGAGCATGGAGTCTCAACTATTTTAAGGTGATAACGTGTGGAGAAGGTGGCTTAGTCTTTTCTGATGATTATGACACGTATGAACGCGCTGCGTTTGCTTCAGAACCGGGGTTGCCCATGTGGATGAGCGATTCTGAATGGCAAAATAACCCTTTCTCTTGCCAAACTTATCGTCCGGGTGAAATTTTAGGTGCAATTGCACGCGTGCAGCTTTCAAAATTGGATGACATTTTGGGACATACACGTCTGCTTAAAAAGGCGTTCATTGCTGAACTTTCCGACAACCCAAAAGGTTACATAAGACAACATGTAGATGACCCAAGCGGTGAATGTGGTATTAGTGCCGCTATAATTGTGCGCGATGTAGAACTTGCCAAAAAGTATACTGAGGCACTTAGAGCAGAAGGATTAGGGGCTGGTACTGCCTACAACGAAGGTTTCCCCGACAGACATATTTACACCTATTGGGATTCCATTCTGTTTAAACATTCACCGAACGAAGCAGGTTACCCGTGGGGTGACCCGCGATACAAAGGAAATGTTGAGTATTCGCGTGATATGTGTCCCGAAACGCTTTCTATTCTTGGTCGTGCGCTAAGGTTTGGATTTAACGTGAACATGCAGGAGGAACATGCACGATTAATGGCAGCTGCTATCAATAAAGTTGACGATGCTATTGGGTAGAGCAGCGTTCAAGTTAAGTCTCTAAACATTATTATCAAGAGGTCGCGACAATGTAAATGCGCCTTGAGACTTCAGTAAATCCTAATTTTTGTGCAGTCCGGAGCGAAGCGATGTTTTCTTCCCCGCAACTCCAGACAGGAACTTTGCCCATAGCCTGGATCTGTTGCGCAACGAGGGATGCAGCTGAGGTGGCATAGCCTTTTCCTCGCCATTCCTCCAATGTGGATACACTTATACCGCCATGTAAATCTGAGCATGCATAGGTGTGGGCAATAGAGACGATACTATCGTTCACAATTACAGCAGCAACTGGACCCGTAGTTATAGTCCTTTGAGGCGTTTGATAAGAGTTTATCCGAACTCCTGCAGGAGCATTTGCTATAAGTTCTACATCTGCCAAAGTTAATAATCGAACTATTTCATTGGAATAAGAACGTGCGGGTTCTAAAAGAGCTTGATGGATTTCAACGTAATACTTAGCAGAACTGCCGATTTTCGCTGATATATGTTGTCCAAGGGTTTCGGCGTATATAGGGTCAACGTTTATATTAAGAGATTCCAAATCTGTCTGAAATTCTAACAGATGCCACAAAGCATCTACATCTGTAGCAAAGCAGAATGCATCATCATAAAGCGTATCAATAACTAAGGAAGCGGTTATGTCTGGCAGATTACCGAAAACATAAGCACGACACATCCCTTGTTTCAGACAGTCTAAAACATTCAACGTTGTCGGCGTATCACCGATAATATCTGCTAAAATAAGACATTCTTCAGGTGTTAGTTTTTCCATTGTTTTGATGAAAGGATTCTTTGTGAATGAAGATTACGATTTTAGGTTCAGGCACATCAACAGGTGTCCCTGAGTATAAATGTGAGTGCGAAACTTGTCAAGATTCTATGCAGGTCGGCTCAAAAAACTACCGTACGCGTTCGTCTGTCCATATCCAAAAGGATGGGAAAAATCTACAATTTGACCTCGGTCCAAACTTCATGGATCAAATCAATCGGAATAAGATTGAATGGATAGATGCGGTCATCTTTACGCACTGCCATGCCGACCATATTAGCGGAACAAACGACATCGTAATGCCATGCCGCAAACAGCAGATGGACATGCCAGTCTATGGTCCTGAACAAACAATTGAAATTCTGCAACGCAACTTTTACTATATGTTTACCAAAGAAACTTTCCAAGGCGGCGGTGTTGGCCACCTGCTTCCAAACGTTATTGACGGAAGGTTTCAGTTGCACGGTTTTGACATCACACCAATCCCTGTAGAACATGGTAACGTTGACACTAATGGCTATCGGATTGACAACTTCGGTTACATTCCCGATGTAAAACAATTGCCAGAAAAATCGCAAGCACTTTTGGAAGGGATTGAGGTGCTTGTTATTGATGCCTTAAGTTTCAATCCGGGACACCCAACCCATCAATCGGTCGGACAAGCTTTGGAAATCAGTGCTGCCTTACAACCCAAAGAAACCTATTTTACACATATTATGCACCGTCTTGACCATCGGCATTTTAAAGAGCAGTGTGCGGAGCAGAACATTGATCTTCCAGATAACGCCTACCTTGCCTATGATGGACAAGTGATTATGTTATAATTTGTTATTAGTTCTCGGTTTTCAGTTATCAGTTAAAGAAATCAACACCGAATTCCACAAGTGGATTCGGTGTTGATTTGTTATAACAGAACACTTTTTAGACTACACGCCTCGTTGCTTTATCTTCCCCAACCCATCTGCGGTCTTTGTCGGCGCTGTAGAATAACGCGATCGCCTTCAGTAATTCCACTTTTGACGATGACAACTGTTTCGTTTTGCATGCCAGTTTCAATAGCCGTTTCAACCCCTTTGCCATTACTGTCCAACATGACAAATTTCCCTTTTAAAACATTAACTTGCGCTGAAACACCATCAGCCTTCTTTTGATCATTAATTAAGAGTGAAACCGTTGCGGGACCCGGAACAATACCGCGTTGTGCAGGATTTAAGTCAATTGTAACGCTTCCATTTCCAACAGATTGGACAGTTCCGTTGAATATTTTCTCACTGATGGTCTGCATTTGCACCGATTTACCTACCTTGAAGGGAGACGTTTTGCCCACTTGAGCGGTAACGGTAGCTGAATTCTTGTTTATTACTGCGTCAATAGGAATCAGCAAGACGTTCTTTTCTTCGTAGGTAATGATGTCAACATCAGCACTCATACCGGGGCGGATGTCACCCGATGTATCATCAACTTCTATCATCACCTCAAACGAGATGATGTTATCTTGTTGTTGACCACTTTGGGAAATCTCATACACTTGACCTTTAAATCTTTTTGTTTGGAAAGCATCAATCTTGATATCTGCAGATTGTCCCTCTTCAAGACGTTCCATATCAACTTCGTTGATAAAGGTTTTGACAACCATTTTTGACAGATCCGCAATCGTCATAATCGGAGGACTTTGCGAAAAAGCTGAACGTCCAGATGTCACAATCTCACCCTGTTCTATCTCAAGTTGTGTAACAG
>JAPPMR010000298.1 GCA_028818995.1 Candidatus Poribacteria bacterium
CCTCTACAGCAGCACTAAGGGTTTCATCTATAGCCGGCATCTCGTCTGCTGACACATCCATCTCGCTACCAAAAAGCTCTCGGACTACCTCTTGTTGTAGTGCCGTAAAATCAAAATCGAGTTCAACCGCAACCGGTGCCTGAAGTTTAAAAGAATTCCAACGATCATCAGATTCAGTTTGGTTTAAGTGCAGTGTGTAACCGAGTAGAGATGAATGTGTTGGTAGTGTTACTGGAAAAAGCATCCCTGTTTTTAGATTTTCTTTTCGCTCACTTGAGATAATAGGAAGCAGTACTCCTGGTGTGGTACTCCTTGCCTCTCCTGTACCGCCAATAAAGTATTCGGACTCTGCGTTAACGGCATCTGAAACTATCGGGAGAGCATTGAGGAATGAAGATTTTTCTTGGACAACACCCGCAGGCGTTACGATGCGGACACCACCATCAACACTGGCAACTCGCGCGGGTCCTTCCCCAATTATGTTGCCGGAAACAGTAATCTGCCTATACCCTATATTATCTTGCTCATAATTTTCGCGTACTTTTCCAGGTTGATCCGTATCACTAAAGATAGGATCGACATAGACAAACACATCGTGTATGCCGCTACGTAGAGATATTGGAATAGCAACGGTCGCAATAGGATTGGTATTAAGCGGATCAGGTGTATAAGCGTTGGACTTTTGAATTAACGGATTTCGAACAACCCAGTCGTCTGGTTTTATTTCGGTTTTACCAAGTAGGTTGGCATCAGCATCAACGATACGATTTCCGTCTATGTCAGGATTGCCGCTAAAAAAGGCGACTTCTACATCAACATCGGAGAGTCCAAATGCTGAAATCAGATTGTTATCAGAAATAATATCATCGTTAGAATTAGCAGAACCCTCAACTTCAATATCAACCGACAAAGAATGCCCCTGTGCAGCATCTTCAGGATCGCTCAACTTATAACTGATCTGCTCAACTTTTTCCCTACGTTTAGAAACCACTGAAAGATTCGGATATTTATACGGATAGAATCGGTAATAATCGGACTGTACAACAAACCCAGCCGTATCCGTAACTTCAAAATCGTATCGAAAAGCAGAACCATCAGTTGGAGCAGGTAAAGGTTCAGGAAGTTTCCACCACCTCGCTGTAGACGCTAAAGGAGATGTTGATTCAGTATCTATTTTGAGGGGAACTTTTTCCCACGTGTGCGTTTCCGGATTTCGCCACTCTAACACAACAGAAGCTACAGCGTTTTCATCATCAGAAATGTTTACAGAGATATCAACCATCTCCTCTCCCGTTGAGGTTGTAACCAACTCGGTTTTTATGTCAAGTATTTTCGGCACTTCAACAGTGAAACCGTCGCCTCCAACAGCAATTTCGGTAGCGTTTTCTGCATAATATTCTACGTGTGCATCGCCCGGTGAAATGTTTTCTGGCACATCTATTGCAACTTCAGGATAACTACCACGCTTCACTTGTAGCGTCTTTGTAACAGGAACATCACCGGAGTAGAACTCCCTTCGGGCACCGGTTTTATCAACACCCACAGATTGTTGTCCGGGGAAAATAACTTTTACTGTTAGTTCTCCATCAAAATTGGTATTACGTGTAAAAACCTTCTTGTTCGTTTCAATATCGTAGTGTGCAGTTTGAATGAATCCGGAGGCGATCTTGAGTTTATCGCCTGCTTTGACCGTCTTTGTCTCAATTACAGGAAGGATTTCATAATCTGCCATAGCAATCTGCATCGCGGGATCACCAAAAAGCGTATATTCAAGCATAATATCAAGCTGCGATGTGCCTTGAGTCAAGAGATACTCAAGTTTAGAATCAAAACTGAGAGGTCCGATTTGTCGGATATCGCGTTGGAATAGCATATCAAAGATAATTCGGTTAAGATCCTCGTTACCGTCGCCGTAAGTGAGTCGTGTGGCACTTAGCATCCCGATGATACCACCCCTCTCTTTACGGAGCAACTTTTCCGCCATGCTCGGTTCACCCGGTTTGTCAAAATATCCATTATAACAACTCAACACCAACATAAAAGGTAGATTCCCAGTCTCTTCAATTTTATCAATGGAGGCGTTATCAAAGATAGATTCGTGTGCCCAGACAATACGTCCACCGTGCCCTGCGTACTGTGCAATGGCAGATCCTTCACTTAAAGCATTAATAATTCTCTCTTTTGCTACGTGTCGAGGAAGCTTTCCAGGGAATTGTTCCGGATTCGCTTCAACTTCATCTATGATATCTTCGAGATAAATTTCGACAGTTTCGTAGCCGAGTCGTGTATGATCTTTGGCAATTTCATTGAGGCTCTTTTTAAAGATATGATCACCAGAATTGCTCACCTCATCATCCGCAACAGAGATAATTCGGCGTCTCCATGCCCCATTAGATGGTTGCGCTTCATAATTGATAATCTTGTCAACAATACCTTCAGCTTCCGCCTCAGTTTCAACGCTTAATCTGCCAAGATAAAAATCAACAAATTCATCGTGTCCCGAAACTGTTGCATACCAATGGTCTGCAGAAGTTCTACCGAAGGAATCAGTTGTAATATAGTGAGGCGGTATATAGCCTGAAAGTTCTGGCGGTTCACTATAGATTTTTTTATCTATACCTCGAAAATCGAAGGTGCCATCGCCGAGGAACACTACATACGAGAGTGCTGGTGGAGCCCAATTTTGGTATGCATATCTTAGAAAATCTTTTATCCAGACCGGATGAACTTTTCCATCACCAAAAGTGTTGTAAACATCGGTTATATCAACAACTTTGGTTCGGTATCCACCCCCTCCTGCTGTTGATCGCCAATTTGCCAATCTTTCGGCTGCATCTCGAAATCTGGAATGTGTTAAGATGAGGTAGTCTGCTCCGTTCAATGGGTTTTGTAAATCGCTTGGTGGAACGGTTTCAATCTGAACAGGTTTGCGAAGTGCGGTATCTGAGACCGCTATAAACTCGGTTGATCGGGTATCCGGTATCTGAAAAGTTGCTGTGTAGGTGCTATTTGGTACAGCTCTGAGGTCCCCAGAATTCAATGCTCTGAGACGCGCTCGCATGTTATCATCGGTTGCACGTCTCGTAACATCAACGCCTTGAAGTTTTGCCGTAAGCGTATTCCCATCCGTTTCAAAAACAGAAATCTGTGGATCAAGGAATGCATCAATCCGAAATTGATGTGTAACACCTTTATTTTCATCGTCTTGGCTTGCTTTGACAGGAGTGCCAAAACGGAGTTGATCGTTCACAGCAAAAAAGAGGCGCGTATAATCAACCCAAAATCGGTTGAGATAAATATGATACGGATAACGTGTTGTGTCCTCTTCAAAAGTGTCGTCAATACGTGTTAAAGATAGAACGTTTGTTTCACCCTGTGCAGCATCTTTGAGGTTATTCCAAACACGGAGATTCTCTGAGAGGGTCACTTGTGCTTGACTTTCCCACGTTGCACGCTCAATTTGAACACTATTAATTGATGCATAAATCTCATGTGTCACAGGTGTTCCACCTTGTAGAACGACCTGTATCTGTGGTGGGTCAAAACTTTTTGCTACGTCATAAAGCGGAAACTCAAGTCGTAGTTCTCCGATATCGCTTGCATTTTTGATACCGTCCCAGTACCAAAAATCTAAAGCATCAAACCATTTGTGTTTTTCACCAGCAGCGACTGTATCCGGATGAACGAATTCAAGGTTGTTGCTAAGATGATCCTCTTCAAAAACGACGCGCGATCGGAAGGTTGGAACTTGAACTGCCGTTGCATCGCTCGGACTCGCTTCAATTTGCGGCACACGCACAGAATGTTGTCCTTCAGTAGCAATACTAAGCCAATATATGTTCCATAATGTATACGCGTTCTTGGGGAAAGGGCTTTCGGGATCAGTAGAACTGTGCGCTAAGAAAAAGATTGCATCCTCCGCGTCAAAGCTGCCATCTACTGCCCCGCTGACATAAAGTGGAATTTCTTGGTCTCCATGTGTGAGGCGAATTTTTCGTGGATCAACACCTATCAGGTCAATACCCCAATCGGTACGGAGAGATGCCGCAGGAACTTTATATATACCAGTTTCATGAATATAAAGTTTATAACGGGTCTGAAGTGATTTATCTGTAAGCCCTGGCGCAGCAGGAGCAGATGGGAGCGATCCCATACCGGATTGCAAAGTTCGTGCTCTCTCCAAATCAACATTGAAAACCTGACGATAGTCCGCGTAGTTGAAAATGTGTTGTGTAAAAGTTCGTTTAAAAGGAGATAGAGTCTGATTTAAGCTTGCGGATGTTGATTTGAATGCAACATCTGTCGCACGGGTTGCCAATTGTGATTTAAAAGGAATGAAAACGGTGAGACTACTATAAGAGCGAAGTTCGCGCGTTGCTGCATTATAATGTACTGGATGTAAAGCCAAACTAATGACACGTTGGGAACGAATTTTACCATCCATCTCTATGCGGGCAAGGACTGCCGGATACAGTTTGGAACTGGAATTAGAGTTCGTCTCTTTTTTATTTTGGAGCAGTTTCACACCGCTCCGAGTTTGTGTAGCACCTGTGTTAACAGAAATATCGGCGTTGCTCAATCGGGCATCGGAAGGAATAGCTAACAGAACACGCGTAACAGGCAATTTGGGGTGCCCGGGTTCTTGAAGCCAATCACACTCTAAATATCTTGCCGTATGGTATACACCACCTGCCTCCACACTTTTAAAATCGGTGTCTGGTTTAACTTGTGCAACGTGAAGTTGTGGAAGTTTGAAATTTACAGTGATGCCGTCTGCTGTGGTCACTTGCGTCACTTCAGCAATTGCAGCAACACTAAAAACTAACAGAACCAATGCAAAAATGAGACAGCACGCACACACAGCACGCCCTGAAATTCCGGGAGACACTTTCAAAAATCTCTGCATTGTGACCGACAAAACGTTCACAATAAAATTTACCGTTCTCCTATTCCAATGTTCATTTGCGAGCATTATCAAAACCTTAAAATGATATAATGTTAAGATGCGATGATTTATTTTTAGTTGCAAACCGATTTAGTTTTCTTCAAAAAATGTGAATTTACGGTGAATTATTGAAATAATTGGACACCTCACCTATAGGAGCGATCTTCGAATCGCGACGAACCTCACTGATAGTCCGGAATCGGAGTTCCCTCCCGCTGAATGCCAAAAGCGCATTCAGCGTTGATTCACAACGCAAATGTCCTGTTAATTCTAAAATCCACCGTAGTAAATCTCTAATTCTTATATTTGCTGCGATAGACGTGGTTTGAAACCACACCATAAGCGTCAATTTACGAACATGTTTCTTGTTGTAGTTCCTTGTAACCCGATTTACGCTTACACCTTTCGCACCGCTGGTGCTTTGGGTTTTGTTGTATCAGGTTCTACACACCTTCCACACCGCTGGTGCTGAAGATGTGATTTGCTAAAGCCTCGGAGGGGCGACAGGTGTATAGTAAGCGTTGATGCCGCCAATAGAAAGCGCCAGAGGGGCGAAGGTGATAGCACAATATCGGGCTTACAAACCCCTCCTACAAGAGACTAAATTTTCAAAATAATCTTTCCAAAATTCCGATTCGCTTCCATATACTGGTGTGCTTCACGAACTTGTGCTAAAGGATGTACAGAATCAATAACAGGTTGAAGTGTCCCTTCCTTTAACGCTGGCAACCAACGTTGGACAAATCGCTGCGTGATAGAAATTTTTTCATCAAGAGATTGTGAACGCATTACAGACCCTATAATTTGCAGCCGTTTTCGCATTACTATTCCTAAGTCTATTTCTGTAGTCGAACCGCCCATCAACCCTACTTGTAATAAACGTCCTTTTGTTTTGAGTATATGCAAGTTCCGCGCGAGATATGGAGCACCAATGAAATCTAACACGACATCCACGCCGTCTCCATCTGTTAACCTTTCAATTTCAGTAACAAAATCAGATTGTTTATAGTTAATACCCGCTGTAGCTCCCAACGTCTTGCAGTTATCAATTTTGTCGGATGTGCCTGCGGTAACAAACACACGCGCACCAGCATGGCACGCTATCTGAATGCCTGCAGTGCCAACCCCACTTCCGCCTGCATGAATTAGAATAGTCTCACCAGCGGAAAGTCGCCCTAATGTGAAGATGTTCTCATTTGCCGTAAAAAACACCTCTGGAACGGCAGCGGCTTCTTCAAAACTCCATCCGTCTGGAATGAACATCGCCATGCGATAATCAATAACTGCTTGTTCCGCATAGCCCCCGCCACCTATGAGTCCAAAGACTCTATCACCTTCGTTAAACCCAATAACACTCTTTCCCATCGCTGACACCGTGCCAGCAATTTCTAAACCGAGTATTTCAGATTCCCCAGGCGGTGGTGGATAACCTCCGCGCCGTTGTATTAAGTCCAAACGATTAAGAGCAGTTGCCTTAACATTGACCAGTAGTTGTGTTTCTGTTAGCTGAGGTGGGGACACTTCACTTAGTTGTAGAACTTCTGGTCCTCCATCGCCATTTCTCGTAATTGCTTTCATCATTCTTCCCTACGATCTATTTAGAATTTTATCATATATTATCTCATTGCGTCAATTTCTTATACTAAGTAGGACAGAAGCATTCAATTGTTGATATTTTATTTTTTTCTCTAAAACCTCTTACTGTAGGAGCGAGCTCCAGCTCGCGACCGTTCGTCCGATGTCGCGAGCTGAAGCTCGCTCCTACAAAAGAAATCGGGGTCACAAACCCGATTTAATAACAAACGCGTTTAATTGCAATTCATTGCGCCTCTTTTTGTTTTTGAGGCACAATTGGATGATTCTGAATTAGAAAATCGACAATTGAATGCCTCTGCTAAGTAGGACTTACGCACAAACGGTAGGAGCGTTTTGTAAACGCGCTGATAATTCAGAAAATTGGCTGCAGTTACAACTTTTCTAAAAAAATCACGTCCAATATCTACTAAATATACTTCAAAACAAAATATAATTCCTTTTCTTTTAGGAGTGAACAATGTCAAAAACCTCAGAAAAGAAAACATTACAGCGTCAATTTAATCCTGTGAAGGCAAAATTGGTATATATGGAGGAATGTTTTGGACAATTGCAGAGTGGGCTTCCGGCGAACAAAGAAGAATATATCGCAGCTGACAGACTGACGCATTCCTATATAAAAAGTTGCTTTCTGATGATCGTGCAACGGGCAGTAGACATAAACAATGCCATCATAGAATTTAGCGGTAAGACACCCCCCTACCAAAAATACCAAGGCTTTCGTGTAGTTCAAGAGAATGGTCTAATTGATGTGGAAACACTAAATTTCTTTGAACACGCCTTAACCTGTTACCAGAAAATAGCTAATCCCTACGAGGGCCTCCCAGCCCCCGAACTCTACGATGTATCTTCGCAACTACTGCAACATGGTAAAGCTTATACGCGCCAGATAAACAATTTTTTTCAAGATGCTAATCCAACGTTATCTTAAGGCGCATTAAGGTAGGTGCGTTTTGTAAACGCGCCCATTTTAGGGTGTGAGGTGTTGGCTACGTGGGGTTTAAAAAACCCCCAGACCGGGGGGGGTTTATAGCGTCTGAGGTCTGGACTCGGTGCGTTTACAAAACGCACCTACCGGGGAGTGTCTACTTGTTTTTAGATTTCACCATAAAAACAAGGCGGGTTGAAGTAAAACTCCTACCCGCCTTTAGTTTTGAACTATCATTAAGATAATTCTAATCGAATTTGAATATTCCACCTGTGCCTTTGAGGACAATGTCTGGTTTCAGCAAAACCTTATCTTGAGGCTCTTTCTTGAGGCCACTTGGATAAAGCATATACGAAATACGGCGTGGTAGATGTATGCCTAAATCCGCGAGCATATCCACATCCTCTTTGAAAATAACGTTGTTGCTCATCTGGGTTTGATAGGCAAACCAGTACTTGAGATAAGATTGAATCTTATTGTTATAGAGTACATTGCCCGTTGCTACATCAATCACCTTGACCCGTGTTTTGACACTTGCTGTCTGTCGGGTCGTAATAAAGGTAGATGTCCCCGAAATCCCTGACTGTCTACCCTGCCGCATGAGATGCTCATTGCTATCCTTTCTAGCCAATCTTGGATTATTTACCATTCCCGTGATGATGATGTCGGCATTTAGAGCTTGCCCGACTTTAGCTGCCAAAGCAGGATCCGCGTAAACATCATTTAGTGTTAATCCGAGTTTAGCGACTTCATCAGCCACCGGTTGGACTTTATCCGACTCGTCAAACACCCATTCACTGTCTTTCAGGGTAAGTTTTAAACGATTTCCCAAATTGATGCTAATTCGTTTGCCAAGTTTCTGTGCCTCTTCCTCTTCAGCAATGAAAGACATGATAGCAATTTTCTTTGCTTCACCAAAAGATGGCGGGGTGTCAATATTAATCTCACCGTCTCCAATACACCCAGAGATTGAAATGAGGAGAAAAGGTATGAGTAGAAAACTAAAAAAACGCATAATAGAGTTATGCCTCCTTGATTTAACTTTTGTCCTTTGTCATAGGGCGTCTGTGCGCGTGCTGCGTCCTTAGACAGAATTAACGCCAAATGCGCGTAGCAACATACCAAACAAGGAAATGCTCGTGTGGTATTCTGCATGATTTGGCGGAGGGCAAACCCCCTATGTTTGCCAACAAATCGTTGAGTTCAGCGCACAACCCACCTATAGTCAAAAGTTTATCAAAATTGCCGAAAAAAGTCAAGATACAATTTATTTTTTATTAAATCTTTTCATCTTAATGGCGTTCTAAAAGAGATGTTATAGTGAAAAGTCTCTGTGTAGCATCTTATTTTTAACAACCACACAGAGACTTTCTTGGTTAAGCACTTTTCACTGTTAGGCAACCGCCAAGGCGCGCACCTCTCCGAACTCATGCGCCAACTTCGCCCATGAACCGCCATTGTCCTTACTCAAGAAGAGTTGCCCACTCACACTACAAGCTATCAACAATCCGTCAACACTCGGATTATAACCAAAACACCAAATAGTGCTATTCGAAGTCATCCCAATATCAGAGCGATTCCAACGAATTGCATCCGCATCTTGTGCCGCATCAGTATCGCGCATATAAAAGATACCGCCTTGGTCGCCAGGAGGCCCGTTACCAGCACCAATAAAAACCTTAGCGTTTTCACCGTTCAAATAGAACGCTGCGCGGCAGTAGGGCCACGGAAAATGGTTACGAACCTTCAAAGGTGTCCAATTGTGCATATCCGTAGTAACACAGACATCGTTATTTGTCGCAGCAACAAGGGCTTTTTGCTCACCCGGAACCACTGTCAACCCGTGGATATCCAAGCTGCTCAAACCTTCACTTCGTTCATCCCAAGTTTTTCCACCGTCGGTGCTCAAACGCATACCGTCAATTTCAATCCCCGCATAGACAGTTTCATGGTCTTCTGGATCAATAATGATAGTTGTTACGCGCGGGATGATAGGAATACCTTCACATTCTTGTGCGAGTTCGGCGTCAAGTTGCGTCCATGTCTCACCGCCGTCTGTTGTTTTGAAAAACGCAGATGGACAAGTTCCCGCATAAAGTGTGTCTGGAGCAGTCGGATGAATGGCAAGCGACCAAACTTCTCGATTGTCCATTTCACTTGGCATGTGTTTCCATGTATCGCTCCCATCTATGCTTTTGACAACACCTTTTTCAGTGCCAGCATAAAGTATATTTGAATCCATTGGATTCACAACGATTGCGCGGATGTCTGCTTCTGGAAAAATACCGTTACTGACACGATGCCAAGTTTTACCCACATCGGTGCTTCGCCAAATGCTTTGTCCAATTGTTCCTGCATAAAGTGTGTTTGACATATATATCTCCTCTTAATAACTTATCGGTTATCAGTTATTGGTCATTCAGAATCCCTTCGTCAATAATAGTGTCCCCTCGCATGATGCTCCATTCAACCGCTTCTGTCTCAATTTCAGGTTTGAGATGGAACGCATGTCTATAAAGTGAATTATCTTCATTTTTAACATATACCATCGGTTTTGCATCAAGAAGTTTCCTGTTTTGGTACGTCAGCGTTAATGTAAGTGAATGCACACCCTTCGCCTCGCTTGGTACAGCAATAACTTCCCAATAATTCGGATGAATTGGATTAGGAAGGATGTGTGTGGTATAGGTGCCGAGGCTTCCTTCAAACGCATTATAATTATAAATTATAGATTGCTGAGAAAAACTTTGATTTGCAACTTGTAGGCTTGGAATAAACATCACACGTTGGATATTATTTCCAAAATTAGGAAGATCCAATACGGCAGTTCCATCAGTAGTTTTAAAGGGCAACGATTCTACACTAATCTCCCCTGTATCGTTTAGATATGCGACCTTGATGTCCACGTTTGTGTTCCGTTGTGCAGAAAAACTGAGGTTTAGTCCTGCCTGATCCGCTGTTGTCACTTTACATTCAATAGCATGTGCGGCAAAATTGGCAAGTTTTTTATTTTTCCCAAGAGCCGGGTAGGTGTCATGGGTAAATAGCGGTTGAATCGTTGGAACTAACGTGTGGTACCGAAAAGGTTTTTCAACGGTTCCGAGAACCTTCCACGTAGTGAGATAATTTGTAACTTTCCAGTCTGCAAATATGTCTGAAAACGTGCGAGACATCCCGCGTGCCTGCAGCGTGCGTGTAATCCCTAAAAAGCCATCTAAAGGATTTTTTACAAGCGCCGCAATGGTTTCTATACCACCATAATGATCATGGAGGTATAACATAAAAAGAAAAGAAGCACCGTAGTGTGCAAGTAGGTTCGTCTGGCTCATCTGAGACCAATCGGTCAATGAAATGTTTGGTGTCTTCTGGAAAGCATTAAGATGTTGGTAAAGGTTATAACCACATCGAAAAGCTGCGTAATCAGCGCACCCTTCGTCTATCCATGTTTCTTCCTTCGGAGAATGCTTCCAGTGGATAAGGTGTTGGAGTTCATGAGCGATGACAGAATATATCACATCAGAATTCGTTGGCTGCTTTTCGGAATTAATATAGAGGATATCGGCTTCGTTGCTATGCAGTGGTCCGAGGGTCGGATGGTGTAGCATCCCTCTTTGCTGATCAATCGGCAAGAAGTACCCAGCTGTTGCATGGTGAATGTCAATATCGCGAATATCGAGAAGAAGTAAAATTACCTTCTGATTTCGATCAATATCTGGTGGTGCGCCAAAGTCTTCCGTTAAGATGTCATATATCCCGCGCTGTGGGTCTGCTGGGGTTGCCGTCTCAAACGCTCTTTGGATAGTTTGAACTGTGAGTGCTGTGACGTTCTCTTGCCACTCCGAATCTTCAACAAAGATGTAACAGTGGGCACCACTTGCCCGCAGCGTTGCATTGACTGTATATTGCTGTTTTCTTTCGAAATCGATAGCAAAAAAAGTGCGTTGGAATCCGATGGCAAGTGCTGGTGCTGCGGGATGTCTTGGTGCGGTTGGCACAGGCGTTAAAAGTTCGGGCACCATATCCATTTTTAGATGTGGTGTCCCACAGCGGAATGCCTCACTATACTGGGTAGAAAGGATGAGCGTTAGTAAGAGAACTGTGATGATGGTATATCGCATTTTTTAGTAGTCTTCAGCGAGATAGCCATCAGCAATCAGCCGTCGGCTATCAGCAAAGAAGTTTCTTAACTGAACGCTGATAGCTAAAAGCCGAAAACTAAAAACTATTGCTTGAGTCGTTCCTGTATGTCATCATTATCAGGTTCAATTGTTTGCGCTTGCTGCCAAACACCACGTGCTTTATCAGGTTCACCGTTTTCAAGATAAGCATCACCGAGGTGCATCAGAATCTCAGCATTGTCAGGCAGCTGTTGGTTTGCCTCTTCCAACAGTGTGACAGCTTCCGCGATACGTCCCTGTTTAAAGTAGACCCATCCAAGGCTGTCAAGATATGCCCCGTTTTTTGGAGACTTTTGGAGTGCCTGCTTTACCAAAACCTCTGCTTCCTCCAGATTTTTTTCTTGCTCCGCAAAAAGATAGCCGAGTGCGTTGAGCGCATATTCATGCCCCGGTTCAATTTTAAGTGTTTTACGCAAATACGTTTCCGCTTTTTCGAATGCCCCTATCGTTTGATAGACAGCAGCAATCCCATAAGTAGCACCGGTGTGCTCCGGATTGTCAGCAAGAAGTTGCTCGAACGTCTCTTCAGCTTTCTCATATTTTTTATATAAAAAATAAACGTTTGCCAACGCAAACTGAGCATCTATCGCCAGCCGTTCAAAATAGGCACGTTGGACATCGTTCCGAGGGTTATTGATAAAATCCTTAGAAAAGAAAATCGCTCGTCCAAGGTATGTTTCTGCATCTCGAATGAGTGTCTGCAAATCCGTCTTCTCACTTTTCGGGTCTTTATTGCTCGACGCAAGTGCCTGTTCAGCAAGTCTCTGAAGAACCAAGCCAAGCCCTAAGTTTCCACTAACGTCTTGCGGGACTAATGTAAGGATATGCTTAAAGGTTTGTTCTGCTTCCGCCAATTTACCGGTATCAAGATACAGGCGTCCAACAATTCTAAGTGTCATCAGGTCGTTTGGCGTAATTTTTATGACGCGTTGGTAAGCATCAGTAGCTTCCAGCGGCTTATTTGTTATTAAATAGAGTCTACCAAGTCGCCTATGAAATTCAGGTTCAAAAGGAAGAATACGTGTGAGTGCTTTCAAAGATGTCTCCACAGCAGCATATTCTTGGAGTTCAGACGCTAAATTAGCAACCCTTTGATGTGCCCCTAAATGGTCCGAGTCAAGTTCAGTCACTTTTTTAGCAGCTTTCAACGCTTCTATCATATAGTTCCGTTCTGAATGATGAGATGCGTGGAGCATTAAGATCTCAGCGAGCAGCCAGTTTGCAGGAACGTGGGATGGGTTAAGCTTGAGCGCTTCAAGCGTATCATTTTCAGCACCTTTAACATCCTGCAACCGATGAAACCGAAGCTGTCCGCGCTTGTACCAGACATAAGCAGACTCAGGTACCTGTTCCACTAAAGCATCATATAACCGTTTTACAGCATCTAAGTCTCTATCAAAACTTTGTAGATAGATTGCGTACATCAGTTGTGTGTAAATCTTTTTTCCGCTTTCAGATGCCTCCGTCAATGGCACTTGTTCTGCTGTCGTAGATGAGATTAACTCTTGTGCGTCTGTTTCCCCTCCTGCTGAGAAAAGACATACTATGCTCAGCAGGATAAAAATTTTCCATAAGTTGCTTTTCATAATCGTCTCCTTGTCTGCTTTAATAGTGATAAACCCGCTCGGTAGTATTGTCAGGGTTATTTAGTTTTCCATATTTCTGAGGCATTTTATCACACACGTTAATGATTTGATATTATCGTAGGTCGGGTAGAGCGAAGCGACACCCGACAATCTTAGTGTGACAGTGCGATCA
>JAPPMR010000847.1 GCA_028818995.1 Candidatus Poribacteria bacterium
AAATCCACATGTTCACCGATAGCTTGTTCCGTCACCTGATCATTTGCAAGCACATCAATCAACGCCTTTATTTTTTCTCTACCAGGTTCATCATCTCCTCGTTTATGTTCAAAACTATTTTCCCATTCCTTGTAAAAATCAACAACAGAACCCTCATAGACAGTGCCTTTGTCATTTCCGAAAGCGCGTTTGAGTAACGGGTTGCGCATGCTCTCCACATGGGAATATATCCCCAAATTTTTGCCGTTCACCGTCACCTTTGCATAAGCACAACGTGGAGCAGGCGAACCGATCGCGTTAAACAGCGCATATCCCACAAACTGGCTGACCTGACTCGCATCCTGCTGATTGTTATTGAGCGTTAAGTTTCTCAATCCGTCAATCTCACCCTTTTTGTCAATATGATGCAATTTGATTTTTAGCGATGGTCGCGTATTACTTTGCGAACCGATAAACCCTTTTTTACGGATACCAACTTTTGGGAACACCACGCCATCAATACTTACGCTTGCATCAACATAAGTATAAGGATGTTCCGGCGGCTTAAACTGCCGAGACTCGTTCAGCACTTGCGCAAAATGCCGTGTCTGATGCCGAATTTTATTCCAATCCTGTTCTGAAACGGTAATCTGTATATCCAAAACCCTGTCAGTTGGAAAAATATCGTCCAAAGTCAACTCCTTCGCATCACTACTACAGACAGTAACTCCCAAACAGAGAATAGTTGCCAAACATAATATCCATTTTTTCATATTTTTTCTCCCATCGTTATATCTTTGTATTGTAATTATTGCTCTTCCTATAGGAGCAAGTTCCAGCTCGCGACCATTTGTAGTTCGCACCTCCGAGCAAGCATCTACTTATTTTTATACTGCACAATAGTTTAACACATTTCGGATTTTTATGCTTGCTATTTTTAAGAAGTTGTGGTATCATAAAATTTAACTATTGTAATAATTTTCACAGGATTTCAATTCCTCTGATAGGAACGACTTCTTACCTGCCACGACTCTCAAACAAACTTATCACTTGGAATTTTTATGTGTTGGTTGCCAAGATTCTTGATGCCAAGCACGCCGACCCTGACGCAGATATTTCCGACCTTGAAGATGAGATTGATAAACTGTGTATGAATTGTATAATTTAACAGAAGATGAGATTGCAATTGTGGAGGGGCGTGTCTGAATCGCCGTTACGTAGATCAGAAGTTAAATTACTAAAGTTTAGTTGAAATTCGCTTATCCGATGTGTTAACATTTTTGTATGAAAACTGATCAGTATCCTAAAAGGGAAACACAAGAAATGCAGCACGTTTTTATTTCCTATGTCAGTGAGAACTGGAAAATAGTTGAAAAACTCTGCCAAGAACTAGAATCACGGGACATCAAAGTTTGGCTTGACAGGAACGATATTGATCCGGGATCCCGCTGGAAGCAAGCAATTCGGAAAGCTATTCGCGAAGGTGCTTATTTTATTGCATGTTTCTCAATGGAGTACAATAAACGTGATAAGACTTACATGAATGAAGAGTTGACAGTCGCAATTGAAGAGTTACGTCAACGCCCTACTGACAGAGTGTGGTTTATTCCTGTCAAGTTGAATATATGCAAGATTCCTGATCGTAATATTGGTGCGGGCGAAACCTTAAAGGACGACATTCAGCATGTTAAACTCTATAAAGGTTGGGACGCTGGCATCCAAAGTATCGTTAAGGTCATTCAATCTGAATCGCCTGAACCTACAGAAGACGGAAACACCGCCTCAAAGTTTTCTGGAAGTTTTACAGATCACGACAGCGCGAGTGCAGAAAGTTCCCCTAACAGAGCCCAAAACAAGAAATTGGCTGAATGGTTGTTTCAAGAAGGGAACTTTCTGATGACGCACAAGGAAATAGGCAGAGCGTTAGAAGCTTATTCACATGGTATTGATCTTGACCCGAGTGATGCTGGAGGTTATAACAATCGCGGTCTTGTTTACTGTGACAAAGGCGATTTTGACAAAGCAATTCAAGACTATAACACCACTATGCAACTTGGGCTTGATGATGCCGAAGCCTATTGCAATCGGGGCGTTGCTTATCAGGAAAAAGGCGACTTTGAAAACGCTATTATAGACTTTACTAAAGCGATCCAACTCAAACCCAATCTTTCCTCTGCCTATTACAATCGGGGTAATGTTTATTTCGGTAGAGGCGATTTTGACAAAGCAATTCAAGACTATAACACTGCGATAGAACTCGAACCCGATTATTCCAAAGCCTATAATAATCGCGGTCTGGTTTATTGTGACAGAGGTGATCTTGACAAAGCAATTCAAGACTATAACACTGCGATACGGCTTAAACCTAATAATGCCGAAGCCTATAACAATCGTGGTGTCGTTTATGGAAAAAGAGACGAACAGGATCTCGCTATTAAGGACTGTACCACAGCGATAAAATTGAAATTTGATTATGCAGAAGCTTATACCAATCGTGGTGAGTATTATCGCAAAAAAGGCGAAATTGACCTTGCTATTGGAGACCATACTAAAGCAATGGAACTCAAATCAGATTTTGGAGAGGCTTATCGCAACCGTGGTTTAGCATACAAAGAAAAAGGTGAAGAAAACAAAGCCATTGAAGACTATACTAAAGCAATCCAACTTAAACCTGATTATGCTGAAGCCTATAACAGTCGGGGCGTTGTTTATGGTGAAAAAGGTGAGATTGACCGCGCTTTTGGGGATTTCAACAAAGCGATAGAACTCAACTCCAATTGTGGAGGAGCCTATTATAACCGTGGCAATATTTGCCTCATCAGAGGTGAAATAGACATCGCTATTGACAACTATGACCAAGCCATAAGATTCAAACCTGATGATGCTACAAGCTATAACAATCGCGGTCTTGCTTACCGCGAAAAAGGAGACCTTTACCGAGCTTTTGAAGACCTTAATAAAGCGATAGAACTCAACCCCAATTATGGTCAAGCTTATTACAACCGCGGCGTTGCATACGGTAAAATAGGTGAGATTGACCTTGCTATCAATGACTTTAATAAGGCAATAAAATTTAATCAAAATAATGCCGAAATCTATTCCAATCGTGGTGTTGCTTACAGTTTAAAAGGGGAAATTGACAATGCTATCGTAGACTTTAACAGAGCAATAGACCTAAATCAAAATTATGCTGAAGCCTATTGTGGTCGTGGTAGTACTTACAACTTAAAAGGGGAAGTTGATAATGCTATCGTAGACTTTAACAGAGCAATCCAACTCAAACCTGATTATGCTGCAGCCTATTACAACCGTGGCAATGCTTTTGATAAAAAAGGTGAAGTTGATCGCGCCATTGAAGACTATAGCAAAGCAATACAATTCAAACCGAACTTTGTTGAAGCTTATAACAATCGTGGTATGATTCTCTGCAAAAATGGTAATGCTGTTCGGGCTATTGAAGATTATGACAAGATAATTCAACTTGAACATAGATATATGTTAGCCTATAACAATCGTGGTTTAGCATTTTTACATTTGCAAGAATGGGAAAAAGCAAAATCAGACCTGACGACTGCACAAAATATGGGAGTAGATATCATAGATTTATTTCATAAAGTTTACGCGAGCGTTACGGATTTTGAACAAAAAACCGGTATCCAGTTACCAGAAGACATCGCCGCACTGCTAACTCCCGCGCAGGCATAGCAGGAACAAAAATTGTCAGCATCACAGATTTCACGAATTATTAAGTCTGCCATATTGGTGTTCTCTGTGAAGTCGGTGTCCGAGATAAGTTAGTCCGCAACAGACTCTTTGATGTGTCCAAGTGAACCTTGCATGTGCAAGGGAAAAATCCGCGAAATCTGTGAAATCCGTGCTAATCCGCGATTCAGACGGCTTCACAAACCGCGCAACTATCACTTGACAGTGTTAAAATCAATACGATAAAATGGATAAGAGGGAATGGAAATTAGCGGTTTAATAATTCCGGACGATGCTCTCGTTATTCGGGGTGGTAGAAACCAAGCGAGCGACATTCAACGAGGGACTGGCACACATCCGGCTGGAGTCACTGGTGTATCGGTAGAAAGCGCCGAAGGGGTTTCCGTTACAGAATTAGCACAAACGATTCCGCATAGTCAAATTGGCATCACAACCGTTGCGGAGGTCCGAAAAGCAGGTGGTAATGTCGTAAGAACTGATGGACGGAGTCCTTATCATGCAACGTTGACAGGACTGACACCCGAACAAGTTAGTAAACTGCTTACACCGACAGTGCCAAATCCTGGGAGGGAAAGAAGATGAACAAAGTCAGAGTTTTCGCAGACTTCCACAACGCAGACGTAAAAGGCAGGTTGCGGTTGAATTGCGCCGGTACGGAGGCGGATCTCAAACGTCACGGAATTGAATTGCGAGATGGACAATCCCTTATTATCTATAGCGAAGAGTTAGAGGTTGAGGGTGTCGTTCTCTACTCAGAAGAAGAAAAGTTGTGGACAGCGGTAATTGATTGGGATGCCATTCGAGAGGTCCAACCTATAATCCCTCAACCCAAAATTCAAGCCATCAGCCACATGAGGGGGAAAAAATAGGCAAACGGAGGCTAAATTACTGACGCTTTGGTGTATCCAAGTAAGCCTTGGATGTGCAAGAGAAAAATCCGGGGAATTCCTAAATGGCATTCATATCCGACAGATGCCTACAGGCATGTGGCGTTGATTTGGGGGAACGCCCACAGGCGACAGATGCCTACAGGCATGTGGCGTTGATTCTGTTCATACCGTTGATTTCTTGATTTGGCGTAAATCCGCGTCATCCGTGATAATCCGCGATTCAGACAACCCAAAATCAGAAACTCCCATTAAATCCGTTGATAACTGGCGCAAGTTGTGGTATACTGTCTTCAACTTTGGTAGGAAGAGGTAATAAATACGATGAAAACGCTTGCGTTGGAAACTGATTATAAAATCAGATTGCCCTTTGACTGGGTAAAAGAATTGGGGTTGGAATCGGGTGTCGTGATCGAAAGAACAGACGATGGCATATTGATCCGTCCCTCCGCTACACAGACGTGGGACGATATTTATGCCCAAAAACTCAAAATAGGTACGCCTTCGGCATTAGACTTGTCCGAGGTAAGCGGTGATGACCTTATCTTCTGATCAACACGCGCCGCGTGGACTGGACGCGATGCTGATTGTTTATTCCCTACTCGGAAATCATCCCGCTTCAGACGTTTGCGAAGCATTTATTCGAGAGCGCCAGTTGGTTTACGACAACACTCACGTCGCTTGAAGCAAAAGCGATCCTTACAAAGGTTTACGCTGTGGATGCCAATCTTGTCTCACAACGACTTTCTCAATTTTCCGTAGGCCCCATAGAAATTATTGAGGTGGACTTATCAATAACTCTTGCAGCGATGGAGCTCGCTGATACATTAGAAATCGACATGACTGATGCAGTTCTGCTGCAAGCAGCGCGCATCCGTGGTGCCAACATCCTTGCAACGGATGACCGAAAACTGGTACATGCATGCAATCAAGTAGGTATAACCGTTGAAAATCCGATTGATACTCAGCTGCGTAGACAAATGGCAAGTTGGGAGTCGGAAAACTTACCGCAAAAAGGGTTGCCGCGCATTCTAAGTCGAATTCATCAGTGGTTGGAGCAGAACCATCAACAAGCTGCTGAAGATTTCAGGTGCCAAACCGGCGGTGGAAGCCATCTCCCCTAACAGAATCCATGCTAATCCGAGATTCAGACAACATCTTGCTGTGAATAAACATCATACACGTTTACACATGCCCAACTTATCCCTACCACCTCACCTTCAAAACACCCCAAGTCATCGCCAATTTCCCAGCCTCAACTGCAAACATATCTTTAGAGGTCATAACTTCCACAACAGCCTCAGTTAATGCGCGATCATACTGGCAAAAATAGAAAAAACGAAAAAATCTCAATTTTTCCTTGACAAAGACCAATTATTATGTTATAATAAAATTAACATAATAATTGGTCTCGTTTTCATCACATACAGCACCGTCAAACAAAGAGGAGAAAAGAAAAAACGCAAAAAACACGTCACATTCCTTGCCCTGACTGGGTTTTACCACGTCACTGTGACGTGCAAAACGTCCTAAATGTGACGTGTAACGTCCTAAAAGTGACGTGCAAACGTCTTAAATGTGACGTGTAACGTCCTAAAAGTGACGTGCAAACGTCCTAATTATACACAAGTTGAGGCACATTATGAACATAGATCAAGCAACACAAAATGTGGAAACATCAGGTGAGGAAACACCCGATATAGAAACACTTGAAGAATCGCTAATTGAACTCGCTGAGAAACTTGGCTGCGAAGAAGTTATTGAGACATATCACAAAATCACTGGCGAAACAACCGAAGAAGATGAACTCTTTGATGCCGAATCTTACTCGCTTGATACAACCCTTATCCGTGTTCGAATGAAAGAACGCAACCTTGCACTCAAAGACGTACAAGAACAAATCGGAGTCGCCTATCGAACCCTTATCCGTTGGCTCAACAGAGACGACTTCCCAAAACACCAGAATCTTCTCAAACTTGCTGAAATTTTAGAACTTGAACCACATAAGTTGGTATATAGGTGGAGAAGGTACGGCGATAACCGCCCCAATGAAAGTAATGATGCACTCCGCTATATTCAACGGCGCATTGAAACCATTGTGACCGAAATCCTTGACGATAAGGAAACCTCTAAGGAGAAAAAATTTGACGCACTCGTCAAATACCACAACATCCTCCTCAAAGCAACAAAATGAAATAGCACAACACGTTACAAACTCAATCATCTAAATGTAAATCAACCCGATAAATTAGATTTACTGAATATAAACAAAGATTTTAGCCAGAACCATTCAATTGTCGAGTTTCCCATTTAATTGTATTGTAGGAGGGAACTCCGGGGAATGCCTAAATGGCATTCATACCGTTGATTTCTTGATTTGGATTCCCAACTATCATTGTGTTTTGTCGCGATTCGAAGCTCGCTCTTACAAGAAGAAACAGATGTAGCCTATGCGATTATTGGAGAATTAATGCCTCTGTGTAAAGTTTTTACATTAACCGCTCCTACCCTTTTCTTGTAGGAGGGTTTTGTAAGCCCGATTTTCCCGAATACCAAAGCGCATTCCATATTGTTTTGTCAGAAAGTTGTCCGAAATCCGCGTAATCCGTGTAATCTGTGCAAATCCGTGATTCAGACAATTAACAAAATATTTACTCACCTGTCAAAATCAATACAACACATGCACCCGATTTTTACCACGCAGCGTCTCATCATGCAGCGCAATCGGCATCTCAACAATAGCGATAAGCCATCCATCAGCACTAATAGCGAGCGTATCATAAGGAAGTTGCCCTTCAGTGCGATAGGTATAAAGATATTTCGCTAATCCGCTACCTTTAGCCGTAAGATCAAACACCGAAACACCGTGCAGACTCTCGTTCGGGTTTTGGCTTCGCTTAGAAACACCCAACGCAGCATAACGTCCTTTAGCATCAACCCGTAAACCTTGCGGCATATTTTCAAGTTCCCACTGCCAAACCTTTTCCCCATGCCACGAATAGGCAAATAACGTCATCCCGTTAGGGTGCATAGTAGAAGGACGTTCCGCTCCTTTTTGAAGATGATAAGGGATATACGTATCGCCCGTAACAAAAAGCGCAGCAGCGTTCGTCGCGCCAATAGTGCCGGTTGTAGCAATAATCGGCACACCACTCACCTCCAGCGGTGTTGCCAAATTCTGTTCCCATATCGGCTCAGGATTGTCCACACCAAAAATAAAAGCGCGTCCATCATCTGTTGTCACGTTGATAAACTTCCCATCAGGCGACATGCTGACACCACGCCAAAAAGTAACTCCCTTGAAATAGGGTACGAGCGGTTCAATATCTGCGTGCCACTTTTCTGTTCCCGTCTCCACATCAAGTACAGAGAGCGTCCCGTTACCCTTTCCACTTTCATCCGTTACAAGCGCAAGCACTTTCCCATCAGCACTCACGGCAAACCAGCGGAATATCTTTGGCATAGCCTCTTTATCAGGCCATTTCCATTTGACATCTCCCGTTTTCGCATCAAACCGATAAAGCATAGATCGCTTTTGCGGCATTTCGTTCTGTGTCCACGAATGCACACCAGCAACCAATAGATCACCATCGGGCAGTGTTTGCATACACGACTGACCGGGATAACTAACCCACGCATACACACTCTCAGGATTGGTTGGTGTAGAGGTTTCAATGTCGTCTGCTGTTCTGTATTTCCAACGAAGCTGCGGCGTTTTCCCTGTTAACTCATAACAATAGACAAATCCGTCCGCTGCTTGTTCCCCAACATAAAGCAATGTATTGTCAGGACTAAATGCGATGTGTCTAACATAACCTTCCGAAATACGAGTTTTCCAAAGTGTTTCACCGGTGATTGGATGCACAATCGCGAGGTGTCCTCTATCCGTTGCAACTGCAAGCTTGTTTATCCCAGTTCCATGTCCAAATGCTATCGCTGTCGGTTTAGCAGGTTGACGCAAATTTTCCATCAACGATAAAAGCCCATCTAATTCAACCGTACGGATGAGGTAAGGAACAGGTTTCAGAGGAGAAGTGGCTTCTGTTATGCTTTTCCCGGAACGAAACTGATAACTTTGATTCGGATGCCATGCCAATTCCAGTAAAACACGTTTCTCATCAAGTTTTTGAGACGAGACATTTTCAAATGTTGTGCTTTGCTCTCCAACAGCAACCTCAATTTTCGAACCAATTCCGCCTTTCGTTTCAGACTCAAGCACTACACCTGCGCGAACCCAGGCAACGTCGATTTCAGCCATCACCGCCCCAATCGGCGGAATAATAAACAATAATAGTAGACAAAAAAAACGAATATGTTTCATAGAAATAACTCCTTTATAGGTAGGTGCGTTTTATACACTTGAACCTCTTCTTGTAGGAGCGAGCTCCAACTCGCGATCCTATTTTAACTATAAGTGTATAGACACTGATTTAGCGCACGATATTTGATTTCAAACGCTCTCTGTATTGTATAAATACCTCATTTACAGTCAATCCGCCACTCTCCACAATCCTCGCCCTAACCTCGCACCGAGCAGCACACCGATGAATGTATACACGAATCCTTCAACAACAATGCGAAGCAAAATATACCAATCTGCAAAAAAGAGTCGGTAAAACAGAATAGAGAGTTGAAAATCGACATAAACAGCAATCGCATCGCATATACCGAACACAAGTGCCCACATAAGCAGACCACGCCTTCGCACGAGCAGAAAACCAGTCTCTAACAGCAGAACACTTGTACCTGTATAGATTATCGTCATCGGTGTGAAAAGTCCGAACGTAACCGCACCAAGAAGTAAACGCACTGCAGAAACAAGTAGGATAACACCGCCTTTACCATCGGTTTGTGATACATCGGAAACTTGCGAAGCATTATCACCCGGTGCACCGGAAATATAGATTAACAATGCTGTGAGCAGCGCATAGTAGAGCGTTTCATTAACCAAACCTGTTAGCAGCACCGAGAAGGGACCAAGGATCGCACGAATAAGATTCAAAAACAGTGTTGACGGAACAACAATTGCCACAAATATCGTTGTGCCAAATAGGGCGATAACAATCAGTTGCTTGGTTGTGAAACGAACAAAGAATTGTCTGTGAAACCTTAGCAGCACCACAAGTCCGATGCAGCTGGCAATAACTGCCAGTCCACTCACATACAGAGTGTGTCGGTTTGGAACAATGATTTGGAGCGGTCTTTTCTCACTCAGGACTGTCGTATCACTTCCCCATATCTTCACCGCAATCTCACGTTCAAATTCACCTGCTTTGGCAGACTGCGGGTGAAAATAGATGGGTAATGATATAGAGGTCAGTTCTCCTCCCGGCAAACTCGCAAAACTGATACTCCGATCCGTACCAGCATTAACTGCATCCGGTGGGGCAAGAAACGGCACTGCCTCTCCAGTTTTAATATCACGGTTGATTGACGAAACAACCACGTGGATAGTTTCTTCACCTTGATTGTGAATACGGACTGTCTGATAAGTTACAGGGGTATATGCATCAGTCTGCTCTGTGCCAAGCCAACTAAATAAAGGACGTGCATGGTAGATAGTATCTTCTCGCTGTCTTGGATCCGCTATGCCTGCTGCATCTGTTGGCATCTCAATTGTTTCAATGAAAAGGTGTTCAACAATCTCAGAGACATTTGCTATCCGTAACTGCACTGTTGTTTTCTGTTCCCAAGTTTCCCCCTCGATTGTCGTGAAGCGAACAACACCCGAAATTTCTTGCATGTCCGATTGTCTTGGGGTTTCTATGGAAACTTCAGATGTCCTCAAAACTAATTGACGATACCAATCTTCCGATGCAACACTAAACGTCCCCGTAGTTGAAAGATAGGCTTTCCCATCCCTTGTCTCAACCTTCCAATCTTCAGGCATACGAATAACATGCAATGTTGACGGTAAATAGATTTCCAGATCAAAGGAAGTAGGTGCGTTTCCATTTTTAACCATGACTGTGGCTGTCATCTCACTTCCATGCAGGATAAGTGCCTTTTGACTACCACGCAACGAATCTTGTGCATCCGACTTCACAGCGGCACCATAAGGGATAGCAATTTCCAAACCACCTTGGGCGTAGGTGCGCGGCGCTGTTAATGTTTGAACGCTAACACGTTCCGAGGCCGAGCTCACTTCAAATCTATAGGTTTCCCCTTCCTGCCACTCAAAATAAAGTGATTCTATCTGTCGTGGCTGTACGGGAAAATTGAGTTGAGCAACCATCGTTCCATCGGAATTATAGGCAGAAACCTGTTTGATCGGCACCTCGTCCGCAAACTGCACCTTAGCACCGAGCGGAAAGAAGGTTATCTGCCAGGATAGCGTATCCTCTTTTGCTTCAGGTGTGCAACCGATGAAAAGTACCGGAAGAAAAAGCAAAAGTCCCCATTTCCCCATAACAAATACCTTTTCATGTCGGATTTGATAGATCTTTGTAGGCGCGCTCTGTGAACGCGTCCTCTTCCTGTAGGAGCGAGCTCCAGCTCGCGACCCAGACCTCTTGCGTTTAGAAGTCTCGTCGGTCAGGTAGGGCCAAGCGAAACCTATAAGTGTCAAGTTAGTGCCTGATTTTCTTGTTTGAGAGTTAATGCTCCAGATTTTCTTCTTGTAGGAGCGACCTCCCGGTCGCGACCGGGAGGTCGCTCCTACAGAATGTAAGAGGCGCCAAATGCCAAAAAGCGCATTTGGCGTTGATTTGGCAATGAATTGCGCGACTACAATCGCGTTTTTTCTTAAATTGACAGTTATGGGTAGAGCCAAGCGAAACCCGATAAATCCAATATCTAAACAAGGCATCAACCGCCTCAATTTACAGAACAAACTCATTCCTTAAAATTGGCATCTAATGAAAGTTGATAATCAAAAAAGGTAATTTTATTTACAAAGTAGTCACGATTTGGAGTTCCCTCCTACCATAAGCGTTTCATCGGTAGGAGCGATCTCCGAATCGCGACCTATAATAGATTGACAAAACATTAGGAAGTTTGCCCGATTTGAACGTCAAAACTCATTAGGGTGTTTTAAACAGCACCTACCTCTGTTTAGAAATGCTGAGCGACAAGCACTAAATCAAGGATATTAACCTCACCATCCCCATTAACATCACCAGTTATTCCGGGACCACTTTGACCCAAATTCTGACTGACAATGACCAAGTCTCTGATGTTGACAAATCCATCATCGTCCACATCTTCACCGCGCGGCACAATTTGTGCAAGTGCTACTTTATCCGTGCCGTGTCCGAGTTGGTATGTTTTGATGAGCGTTTCATCTGGTCCCATGACAAGCATAGTAGATAGTCCACCGCCTGTCCAGTCAGGTTTAGTGATATAGAGATTCCCATCTGAACCGAAAGTCATTCCAGAACCACCACCGAACTCGGTGAGCGTGTCATTTTTATCTCGAATCCATTTTTGGGTTGGCACATCGTAGATGAGTAAACCAGGGTTCTGCCATCCACCCTGAATAAACAACTGTTTCTGCGAATTGATTGCAAAAGAACCTGGAGTCATCTTAAGGTCAACTGTCTTGATAACTTCATTCATAGTCGCATCAATTAGTACCAACTTGCCAGAAATCTGTCCGTAATCACCCGTTGTCTTTACAATGACCGTAGAATCACCATCGTTGAGAATGCCCCCCGCATTGATAGGCATCGGGATAGTACTTAGGACCGAATCTGTCTGCGTATCTATCACAGTAACAGTGCTTTGGTGATAAATAGATTTACCTGCTGCCGCATCCCACTCCCAAGCAGGATTGGTCACATAAGCCTTTCCGTTGAGAACCGTGATACCGGTCGTTTTGTTAAAGGAAGCATCTGTAATAATTTTGGTCACACTCCGACTACCGATGTCAACCACATGCACCTGATGTGCATTATCACAGGTAACATACATCTTATTCGGGGTGATAAGCGCAAGACTTTGCGGGTAAGCACCAGGTTGAATCGGAATTGTCCCGATAATCTCTCGACGCTCTAAATTAATGATTAAGATGCTGTCGGAAAACATACCTGAAAGCCAATCGAAACGAGGCACGTATGCGATATGTCCATGAATGAGAATATCAGTCGGTACATCACCAATAGTAATGACTTCCTCGTCAACGGCACGTTTCAGATTCGGTTCATCAAGATCAATAATTGAAAGGGAAGAAGTGATATTCAAGTTGTCGCTATCCAGTGCATTCACAACAACGGCAAGATTTTGGACATCTGTTTGTGCAAGAGTGGAACTAATGAGGAAAGTGAAGAGCATCGCACCGAAAAGTAGGAGCGAATGCAGTTTGTGATTTAAGTTAAATGAGAAAAGTCGCCTAAAGAAAAATACTTTGTTCATTAAAACCTCCGTAATGAAACAAGAAACCCCTACTTTCATTGGAAAGAAGGGGAAAGGCGACACGCTGTAAAATCTGATCCTGTGGTTCCGTATAAGATTGAATACTTATTATTGGTATGTGTATTCTTTATATTTGACAGGATACTGCCGTGCTACTGTTCCACCGCTTTCCCGCGAAAGCAGATGCGTGAAACACGACTCAGGCAGGTCTCCTGACTTCCGATTTTGGCGTAGTTTGCAAGCTCAAAACTTGTCTCTACAAAGTCCGCTGCACCTTCCCATCAACCTTTGACAGTGGTTTTACCAGCGGAAATTCCTCTTTTAGAGGGTAATTAATCGTTCACAGTGGCGGGGCCGTGGCGGATTCTCACCGCGCTTCCCTATTCTCCG
>JAPPMR010000015.1 GCA_028818995.1 Candidatus Poribacteria bacterium
CTCGGAATACTTTCTGTCCGTGGTGGTGATCGCGAAGATAACATCTACTATTTCGATCGATTGCCATTAGGGTATCCTTATCATCTCTATGGCATTGTTTCTACGGTTAACGCAGAGGTAATTAAAAATATTGAAGTGTATCCAGGTGGATACGGGGCAGAATTCGGTTCCGATTCCCAAGCAGTGATTGATATCTATTCTCGGAATATCACAGATACCCGTTTTGGTAGTAAACTCAATCTCAATTATGTGTATTCCCAAGCTTTTCTGGAGGGAAATATAGGTAAACGCGGATATTGGTACGTATTTGGTCGGCGTAGTTTTATGGGACCGCTTTTTGAGTTAATAACGCGTTTGGTCAAGGTTGATGATGATTTGGTGACACAAGTACCACGTTTCTGGAGCTATCAAGGAAAGTTTGTTTACCAGTTAAGTAAGAACCACAGATTGGTCGTTAATGCTATTGGAGCAGGCGATTCATCTGAATTTCGCCTTGGTCCCAATGAAGTATCATATAGCGATTTGCGTGGTCTCATGAAGTCGGAAAATCCTTTCGATTCACAAGGCATTCATCTCTATTCTGAAAAAGAGAAATCGTTTAAATCTATAGTATCATTGACACGGTCATTTTCTCGTAGATCATTAGAATATGGGGAAGGGTACTCATATCGAAACACGGATAGTGTATTTTCGCTCCGTGGCGATCTTCAATATTGGCTCAAATTTCCGAAGACATTGATTGAATCAGGTTTTGATCTTTCATATCTACCTTCAAGCATCACAAGTATCGGGGCACGACCACCTGAAGAAGGTGATTGGGATTTTGACTTTAGATTAAAGGCACAAGGAGAGAAAATAGCCACTTTCACATCTAAAACACTGCATCGCCTTGAAGGATATTTGCAGGCAACGCAAGACCTTGTTTCATCACGTTATGCTGCGCTCTACGCCACCGTAGGCATGCGAGCAAATTACTTTAACCTGATTGACTCGTTTTCGCTGCAGCCGCGCGGGCTACTCGGTGTGACACTTGGACCAGAGCAACCGAGTACTGTAGGATTATCTCTGCTTCCAGTAGACTTGCGTTTGATGTATGGAAATTATGTTCAAAACCCGCGGCTTTATCAAGTCGTGCTTGGAAACGAAAATCCTGAGATTGCAACGAGTTTAGCAAGGCATTATGTTGTTGCATTGGAAAAAAGATTAACGGCTGAAACAAAAATTGAGGTGGCAGGCTATTACAAAAACCTTAGTGATATGATTACCTTCGATCTATTAGAGAAACGCTACGAAAATCAGAAGAGCGGATACGTCAAAGGCATTGAAGTTTCCTTGGAACACGAAATCGGAGAAACTTTTCGGGGTTGGCTTGCATATTCTTACACCGTTTCCAAACGCCAAGATGCACCGCATGAAAAAGAAAGAGATTTTATGTTTGGTACGCCTCACGTTTTCGCAATTAATCTGAATTACGCTCTTGAGTCGTGGGAATTCGGTGCGAAATGGCAATATAAGAGTGGTGTTTTATATACAACATTGGTTGACAGGGAGATGTATACCAATCCGTTCACAAAAAAACAAACATGGCTGCCTATATGGGGTGTCCAAAAACGCGCCGCACCGTATCATCGATTGGATTTACGTATTCACTGGTCTCCTATTCTCTTGGAAGATTTTCACTGGTACTTTGTTCGCTTGGACAAAGCAAAGGTGGGATTTACTTTTGAACTCTGGAACGCCTATAACCGAAGAAATATCCTACAAGTGCGATATAGTGAACACTTTAGAAAAGAGGTAAAGATTGCGCAATTGCCGATAATCCCATTCTTTGCGCTGACCTTGGAATTTTGATTATAGTGGGTTTACAATTATAGTAAATTATGTAAATAAGTTTACATATATTTTGTAGGAGCGATCTCCGAATCGCGACAAAACGACTGGCAGTCGGGAATCGGAGTTCCCTCCTACAGTTCAGATGTCCAGTTAATTGTAGAATCCACTATATGCCAATACATTGAAAAAGAAATAGGCAGATACCCAAAAGGACACCTACCTAAAAAAGTCCTTCTCTGTTTTACGGTTTTACTGCTTTATCTTTCCCCACGTTACTTTTTTTGTCTTTTGGGGATACAGACAACACATCATCATCTATCCAATCTGGTTGGGAATCATCTACAGCAGGTGTGTTTGTTAGGTTGACGATTTTCCCTGTAACAAGGTCATACCGGTAGATCTCATACTTATCGGGATTGCCATGCCGCCCCTTTGCTGAAATCAAGAGGTGTTTGCTACCCATAAAACATGCACTATGAATTGACCAATTGTCCGGCGTCTGGACAATCTGGCGTTTGCCCGTTTTGATATTGTGAATCACGGCTTTCTTTGAAACAAGATCACGTTGCTGATTGAATGTCACCTCATAGTATACAACCGATTGGCTATCGGGAGACCAGCGCGGAGAATAACGCCAATGAAAACGGTCACTTGGGACAAGCGCGCGTTGGTCGTCTCCGTTGGCACGCATCAGATTGATCGTGAAACCCTCCCGATACGCCATATATTTCCCATCAGGGGACCAAGCCACTGCTGGTTTCATTGAAACTGTGCGCGTCAGTCGCTGTAACGCTTTTGTTGCGATATCTATCGTCCAGGCATCGTATTGACTTATGAATACGAGGTGTTTCCCATCCGGCGACCACGACGCAATCCCTACGTCATCATCTCCGTCAGTAACCCGAAATTCACCCGTGCCATCGCTATTGATGATGAATATGGCATCCGTAGGCGTTTGCTTTGGTACAATCGGTTGCTGTCGCAAAAAAGCGATCTGCTTCCCGTCCGGAGACCAAACAGGCCACATGAGATACCTCCCGTCTACCTTTTTGACTAACATTTTGGGGTTACGCCCGTCATCGTCCATCACATAAATATCTGAGCCAGACTTAAAAACGATCTTTGCGTATGCCAGCGTTGGTAATAAACATAGCAGGCAGCAGAAGATGCTGCGTTGTAAGACCATTATTCACCTCCATTGGACGGATGCACAAAAGGACACCTACCTAAAAAGGTCTGTCTCTGTTTTTACGGTTTTACTGCTTTTCCTCTCCCCACGTTACTTTTTTTTTACCCTGTGGTGAAACGGACAATGTCCCTTCTATCCAGTCTGGATAGCCCTCATTTTCTTCTCCACGTGTCAAGCGTTTGAGGTTTCGCGTGTTGAAATCGTAGCGATAGAGATCATAATTCGGTTTCGGTGTATCAAGCATCTTTAGGTCGAAAAGCAATGCCTTGTCACTGTCTATCCAACACCCGTTACCGACAAGCACACGCAGATCGTTTCCGAGTTTGTCATAAATGTCTTCTATTTGTTGTGCCTTGCCGCGAAGTGTGGCAACGGTAAGACGGCATAGATGGAAGTCGTTCTCCCACACGCAGTCGTCAAACAAAATACGTTGCCCATCCGCAGACCACCTGGGTAAGAACTTATCAGTAGCCTCGTCATCCTGTTTCGGATCAGGAAGAAGGGGACGCTGATCCTCGCCATTCGCTGACATCACATAAATACTTCTGATACCACTGTCTGTAAACTTTTCATAAACAATCTGTGTGCCATCAGGCGACCAGTCGGGGGAACCTGCATCTTCTCCACCGTCTTCAATGTCTGTTAGCTGCGTGACGTGCAGCGTCGCAAGGTCTATGACATGCACCTCCCATCTTCCACTTCGCACACTACTAAAAGCGATTCTTTTGCCATCAGGCGACCAAGACGAACCGGTATCCAAGACATTGTTGTCAGTGAGACGTTGGACGTTCGTTCCATCTGCGTTCATGATAAACAACTCAGACGAGGATTGTCTTTTCTTGTCTATTCGTCGAGTAAAGGCAATTGTTTTGCCATCTGGCGACCAGCGGGGGTGTTTGTCTTTTGACACTGTGTTTTTTGTGAGCCGTCGTCTGCCACTGCCATCATCGTTCATCACGTAAATGTCACTTTCTATACAGAAGACAATTTTCGCATCAACAACAGACGTACCTAACAAGAGCAGACAACAGATGAAGAAAATGATAATGACCTGGATATGTGAGAGCACAAATGGTCTTAGACGTTTCATCGGTGGATACCTCCTATGCAAGGGAGCATTTTAGACAAGCGATACGAATACACCGCATCGCTTGTGTTTCTATTTGATAGAGGGTTATTTGAGCTTAACCTCAAAATCGCTCAATATCAAATCTAAGGTAGGCGGACGAGCCGAAATCATCCTTCTCATCGAAATTGCCATCACCATCAAAATCGAATTTCAACTCTAAACTAACGCTTCCGTTTGCAATGTACCACCCTCCTCTTGCGCCTGTCATATCAATATCTATAGAAGGGAAAAAGGATTTCGACTCACCTGCTGGTACCCATCCCTTGTCTGGATCAGATTTCTCTCTAAACGTAGTTCTCCCCTTCCTCTTCACAATGAGTGAGGCAGATAAATAGTATCGAACAGATATATCACTGTAATTCCAAATGTTCGCATACGCACCAGTCTTGACGAAGGGTTCAGAATAAGAAATACCAAGCGAAGTCTGTGCATCAACATTGTTGATAGTTTTATTGTCATGGTCGGCGTGATGATCTGCGGACAGGTTCATTGAGAGTAAACAGATTGTCCAAAAAAGCATCATCAGTGCCAAAAGAAAAGCGTTGCGTGGTAAAAGTTTACCGATCATAATTTCCTCCAAATAAAGTTGACATGCTTTGATAGCATATCATAAAGTTTATCGGGTTCCCTATCCTTGTTCGGTAGACCTTCCACCGGCTTAATAAAGAGTCGGGCACCCTGGCGATCAAACCATAAACTCCTCAGCAAAATGTTGAGAAAGGGTACCCATTCTGAAGTTTATGTTTTGATCGTTAAAGGTATTATACAACAAATTGCAAAGAAAGTCAAATGGAAATTTGTATAATCCAATTAGCCCCCTTTTTCGTCTTTATATTTAATGGGTTATTTTCTGTGCAAAGGAGGCAACGCTTTTGGATCAACATCTATTTTCTTTCCCGTCCTTTCCAAAAATCAGAATTATATCACTCATTTTACTATTTTTATTCGTTGTTGCTTCCACTGTGAGTCCCGAAACACCAGTTACCGAAGTTAAAGCGTACCGTACTTATGAGAGTATTGAGATTGACGGTGATCTCACCGAATCGGATTGGCAAAAAGCAGAGCCGATAAAAAGGTTCATACAAATTGAGCCGCATGAGGGTGAAGTCAGTTCTGAACCGATGGAAGTGCGAATCCTATACGACGACAAGAATATCTACTTCGGATTTATCTGTTTTGACTCAGATATGTCGAAACTTGTTGCAAACGAAATGCGTAGAGATGCACGCGACATACACGAAAATGATAACGTATTTCTGCTATTGGATACATATAACGACAAACGGAGCGGTTTCTTCTTTCGCGCGAATGCATTGGGCGCAATTCAGGACAGAGCAATAACGAATAACGGAGATACGCTCAACGGTGACTGGGATGCTGTTGTGGCATGTAAATCGAAAATAAACGATACATCATGGACAACGGAGATCAGTATTCCATTTAGCCAACTCCGTTTTAAGAAAAGTGACCCAATGAGTTGGGGTATGAACGTTGGTCGTGAACTCATACGAAATCAGGAAGAGATGATATGGGCACCTGTGCCTGCTTCCTACGGGGGTTTGGCAAAATATAGAACGACGAATCTTGGCACGCTTAGTGGTCTCAAAGGAATTACGCCGTCTCGGAATTTGGAATTTCTTCCCTATTTTCTACCCGGTATTACCCAAGAGAACAATGACGCTGCTGCACTTGAAACTACACGCCAATTCAAACTTGGGTTTGATGCGAAATACGGCATTACCTCTAACGTAATCGCTGACATCACCTATAACACTGATTTTGCACAAGTTGAGGCGGATCAGGAACAGGTAAATCTCACTCGTTTCAGCCTCTTCTTTCCAGAAAAAAGACCATTCTTTTTGGAAGGGGCAGGACTCTTCGATTTCGGCGTACCTCGGCAGAGTTTTCGGAGACCTCCGCCGATGCTACTTTTTTATAGTCGGCGTATTGGGTTAGCCGAAGGAAACGCTATTCCGATCATCTTCGGTGGAAAAGCCAGCGGCAAAATCGGTTCTTATGGAGTCGGTTTCCTTAATGTTCTTACAGATGAATTTTACGATGAACCGGCAGAGGACGATCCGATTGATATTCCGCGCACCAATTATTCTGTCATCCGAGTTACAAAGGATGCTGCAGCAGGAACACGTTTCGGCATGATTGCTGTCAATAAAGACGAATTCGGCAATTATAACCGTGCGGGTGGGTTTGATTTTGAATTTCGTCCAAGCGATAGACTTGATGTGCGCGGGATGTGGGCACGCACCTTTTCACCTGATATGTCTGGGAAAAATAACGCCTGGTACTTCGGCACGCGGTGGCGGAATGACATCTTGCGACTCGGAGGATCTTACACCGATATTGACGAAGATTTCGATCCTGCGGTAGGATACGTCCGGCAAACAGGGATGCGCCAAATGCGAACTGATCTTCGTTTGACACCCAGACCGAATAAATATGGAATTCGTGAAATTTGGTCGGGACCAGAGGCAAACTATATCCTCACCCAAGATAATGAATTGGAAAGGTGGAACTTATCCTATACCCACTGGACATCATTTGCTACAGGCGACTCTATTATGCTTTTTGCGAGGCGTATGTTTGAACGACTTGACGAAGATTTTGAAATTAGAGAGGATGTGGTCATCCCAATTGGGGATTACCAATACAGCATCGTTGGGGGAAGGTTTTCAACGAGTGATAGCCGTGTTATTAGTACAACGACAGGTTTTGAATTGGGGAACTTTTATAACGGTCAAATTCGCAAATTTTCTGTTGATGGATCTCTGAAACCGAATGGACGAATCAGTCTACATTTAGACTACGAATTTAATCGTGTTAATCTACCCGTAGGTGATTTTGATGCTAACCTTTTCTCAGGTAGGTTCTACTACTCGTTTTCAACAACCCTGTTTGCTAAGATGTTTGCACAATGGAATACAGAGACAAACCTCGTGTCAACTAACTTTCTTGTCAATTACATTTATCGTCCGGGGAGCGATTTCTATTTTGTTTTCAACCAAACTTATGACACTGACAAGACGACAAAGACAAGATTCCTAAATTCTACGGTGGTCGCGAAAATGACGTTTTGGTGGAATCCGTAATCGAAACTTAATTCTAAGACTTACGCACAAGTTTACACCGTAGGTCGGGTTTCACTTCGCTCTACCCGACCTACGATTAGTACAAAAATAAAAAGTTGACATATACATTTAAATATGCTATAATTTATACTTAATCAGATCTGTTAAGGAAAAAATTAGTTTATCTCTGGAAAATGGCATTGATATCTGTTATACTATGATGTGAAGATAGACGTTTTAACGAAATCTTAATTAACGACTCTATCGATTTACAAACTATCTCATAAACTCCGGTAAGTGTGTTGAATGCGCGCTATCGACATCACGAGATAAATTCTGGGAGGAAAGAGATGAGTAGAAGTTCCGATATTGTATACCAAATCCAACATCGTCGGGCAGAACGGAAAAAACCGAAGATAAATGCTCAATTGAAGAAAGTCAGTATTGATGAAAGTCAAAAAGGTGGGATTACTGCCGCACAAGGAAGTAAACCGCCACCGATAACCGTGCAGAAAACAGGTGGTCGTAATTCAGTTGCTTTAACGCTTTCTGTCGGGCTGCACGTTGCCATCGCTTTGTTACTTGGGTTTCTATATATTAAAGACCAAATTGCAGCCGAAAGTCAGCAATTTGCAGCCGCGTTCGTCCCTCAAGAACCGCCCCAAAGAGAACGCGCTAATATTAAGGCACGCCCTCGTGTGAGATTTGATGCTAAGCCGCAAGAAATAGAAGCACCGATTAAACGGACGACGGTGACGAATCCAAATATCCGACGGACACCAGATGATTTTGAGCTTCCGACCGCACCTGAGACAGATTTAGGTACCATAGGACCATCACTTGAAGGACCAAGAGTCAAAGCGATTCCGAAAGGTTTGAGAGGGCCTGTGCAACCCACACAACCCACAGTAAAACCTACATTTGAGAGACCTGCACAGGAAAGTTCTTCGCTTGATGATCTGACTGACACTACCAAATTAGATGGCGGACATACTTTAAAAGTCCCTGAAATTGATACGAAGCAACCAGGGTCTTCACCACCTAAGGCTAAATATGCACCGGAGCCAACTTATCCGAAAAACGCTAAACGTGCGAACAAGGAAGGAACCGTGACGTTAGAAGCAACTATCGGAAAAGATGGAGTTCCCAAAAATATTGTTGCGTTAACAAGCATTGGATTCGGTTTTGAAGAGGCAGCAATTGCAGCTTTGAAAAAGTGGAGATTTATTCCAGCTAAGGAAAAAGATAAAGATGTTGAAAAGAAGGTTAAATTAGATATAGTGTTTACGTTGGACGACTAATGGTGGTTTGCACGGCTGGCAGTAGGGTTTCTATTGTGATCGCGGCAAATTGTCTGAAACTACCACTATATTGGACTTTTCTTCATCTAACGAATTTTTAGTAGTCCTTTAGCTGCAAAATTCCGAATTAAAGTGACTATAGATTGCCGCGCAGTTTCACTGAGTTGTTTTTGCTCAAATGTGAGTTGCGCGGTTTCTGATTCCAAAGTTTCTGCTTGTGTAGTTGACATGTTTTCAGAGAATCTATCCTGAATTGCAGGTGAGGCTTCGTTCAGGGCAAGTGCTAAGGTGTTTGGCTCTAAAACTTGCAGAAGCGTAAGAATCGCTTCATCAGACACCTCAGCAAGGTCCTCAAATGTGAATAAGTGATCAGCAACGGTGTTAGTTAATTCAGGTTGGCTTTTTTGCAGTGCCTCCATAAGTTGGTTCTGTTTTTCAAAATCAACTTGTGCGAGGAATTTTGCGACGTTTTTTGCTCCGTTACCAAAAAATAGTGTGCTTTGTAGTATACCTTGTATTGTGCCGACGAGATCATTCCAAATCTGTTCTGCCCGTGAGGTCTCAATCATCTCAGTTATCGCTAAATGTTCAGCAATGCGAACCTGTCTCTGAATTGGGAATGCTGCGAAAACTTCTTGGGCAAAAGCGGTAAGTGTTCCTTCTGACTGCTCTTTAGATGTCCCTTCTTCCCCAGTACGAGCGAGTGTTTTCCGAATCTCATCAGAACTCTCTGATGGAACTTTGCTGGTTGCAATATCTAACAACAATAAGAATACAGCGATGTCTGCATCTTCTACCTGCTCAAATGCTTGCATAATTACAGGCAACGGTGTTTTCTGAAATAAATCAGTTAGTTCTTGAAGTGAATCTTCATTTAAGAATGGCGCGGACACAACTCAACTCCTTTGTCTCCTGAAACTATATCTCCCAGTAGGAACGCCGACTCATCCGATTCGCTTAATGATTCCAAAGTTGTCGAAAGGGAATCAGAGGAGACTACTAAAACTATTCCAACCCCCATATTGAAAACTTGATACATTTCTACTTCTTCTACACTCCCTTTTTGCTGGAGTAAATTGAAAATGGGTGGAACTTCCCAACTTTGTTTCTGGATTACTGCTCGGCACCCTTCAGGTAGAATTCGTTCGACATTTCCGGGCAATCCCCCTCCTGTAATATGCGCAATTCCTTTGACTTCACACACCTCACAGAGTTTCAGGATAGATTTGACATAACTTTTGTGTGGTTTCAACAGTTCGTCTCCGACTGTTGATGGCAGTTCAGGAAGATAAGTATCTACGTCGTAGTTACAACGGTCAAATAAAATGCGTCGTGCAAGCGAATACCCGTTTGTATGTAATCCAGTTGAGGCTAAACCGATTAACTTATCTCCATGTGTAATTCTATCTCCTGTAATCAGTGCGTCTCTTTCTACAACTCCTACGATTGTTCCTACCAAGTCGTATTCTCCTGGCGCATAAAAACCAGGAAGTTCTGCTGTCTCTCCACCGATTAACGCACAACCAATTTCTCTACAGCCCGAAGCAAGTCCTGTAATAATCTGTTCAAAAACCAACGGTTTCAGTTTTCCGATGCCGATATAATCTAAAAAGAAAAGTGGTTCGGCACCCTGCACAACTATATCATTACCGCAATGTGCAACAATATCATACCCTACGGTATCATGTTTGTCAGCTTGGAAGGCAACCTTCAACTTTGTGCCGACACTATCCGTGCTTGAAACAAGAATAGGTTGTTTATATTTCCCAAGTGCGAATAAGCCACCGAAACTTCCTACGTTGCTGAGAACTTCGGATCGATACGTGGTTTCCATGATTCCCCGTATCCGGTGCATAGCCCTGGATTCTGCTTCAAATGACACACCTGCATCGGCATAGGTCAAAGGTTTGGTATCTGTCATCCTATTATCCTATTCACCTTATCTTTCTAAATTTTTGGACCAAGAAATTTGGTATTTGCATCTTGTGTTTTGGATTTCTCTGATTGTGCCCTATGGCGCACGATTAATCCTTTCAAAAGACTAACGACTAAAAAGAAAACGGTTATGATGATGGCACCAAGGATTCCATAATACTGTGCATCTTCTTCTGGCATGTCAGGTCTCACATTTTGAATTACAATAGGAAGCAGCCAATGCAAAATCATACCGAGAATAGAATACATTAAGACTATTTTTAACGTAGACGTACCTTGCGCCGTCCCGAGCGAACCTCGCAACATTTCACTCATTCCACTTCTTGCCCTTGTAGTGTTGTGGCGACCTTGCAAAGTTCTTCTCGGAGAATTCTTTTTTTTGTTTTGGTTTGGTGGCACGTACGGTGGGGGAATAAATACCATAGTATTTTCCTAATTCACAGTGAAATCGGTTTTGTGTCTTATACTATATCATTTCTAATTGACAAAGTATCATTCCGATTTTGAGTTTCTTTGTAGGAGCGATCTCCGAATCGCGACCAAACTCACTAATAGTCGGGAATCGGAGTTCCCTCCTACAACTCAGATGTCCAGTTAATTGTAAAATCCACTATAATACTAATCTATAATTAATGGTAATTGGCGAGGTATACCTTCATTTGTGACAGAATAATTCCCATCAAAACATGCAGTACAAAAATTGTCACGTTCTTTCACTCCCTTTAACATCCCCTCAATACTGACATATCCCAAGCTATCAGCTCGAATATATTTACGAATCTCCTCAGTAGTATGTTTACTTGCTATCAGTTCTGAACGGGTAGGCGTATCAACCCCATAAAAACATGGATATTTATTGGGCGGTGATGCTATACGGACATGAACAGCCGTTGCTCCACCTTGACGGACTATTTTGACGAGTTTTCGGCTGTTTGTTCCACGCATGATTGAATCATCAACCACCACAACCCGTTTTCCATTAAGAACTTCACGAATTGGATTCAACTTCACCTTCACCATGAGTTCTCTAATATCCTGCGTAGGATTCATAAAGGATCTACCGACATAGGTATTTCTTGACAACCCGAGATCAAAGGTAATGCCAGATTCTTCTGCGTAGCCAAGGGCAGCTATTGTTGCTGAGTCGGGGACAGGAATTACGACATCCGCTTTGACAGGGTGCTCGCGCGCAAGTTGCCTACCGAATTCACGGCGTGTGCTGTTTACACCTTGCCCAAACATCATGCTGTCTGGACGAGCAAGGTAGATATATTCAAAGATACATTGAGACAATTTGGATTGTTGTGGCGAAAAACGGAAAGATTCCACACCGAGATGTTTTGAACGCATTGTGACCAATTCACCAGGCTCAACCTCACGTATTGGCTCTGCTTCAATTACGTCAAGGGCACATGTCTCAGAGGCTAATACATAAGCTTCTCCAAGTTTACCGATCCACAACGGACGAAACCCGTGTGGATCACGCGCACCCATCAGTGTTGTCTTGTCAAGCACAACGAACGAGTAAGCACCTTCGACTGCCCGAAACGCATCAAAAATTCTATCTTCCAAACTGTCTTGACGGGAATGTGCTATCAGATGAAAGACTACCTCTGTATCCAAACTTGTGCTGAAAATTGAGCCTACATTCTCAAGATGGTTTCGAATCTGAGATGCATTGATTAAGTTACCGTTATGTCCCAAAGCAAGTTTTCCTTGCTTATAATTACGCACCAAAGGTTGAGCATTTTCAAGTGTGCTTTCACCTGCTGTTGAATACCGATTATGTCCAATTGCTATGTGTCCAGTTAACTTTGCTAAAACATCGCTGTTAAACACAGCATCAACAAGTCCCATTCCGTGGTGAGACAAAATGTTTTCACCATCAGATGCGACAATTCCGCTGCTCTCCTGTCCTCGATGCTGAAGCGCGCGTAATCCTAAATAGGTTAATTCTACCGCTTTTGGGTGTCCAAAAACACCAAATACGCCGCATTCATCCTTCGGCTTATCAAACTGCATTGTCAGGGATACCTCCGCCACGCGAGCGAATCCGTACAGCACATGGATCAGACCTCATTCAAAAACACAATCTTCATGGTAACTAAAAACAGAATACCATCAGAAACGGATATGCGTAATTATTTACGTTTCTTGGACGTTCACGTCTGCATTTTCTATTTTTGATAGTCGATACCCTAAAATTGCACCAATCGGTATCGCTATGACATATAAAATTTCAACTGGAAATTGGAGCGTTAACCAAGCTCGAATCGGTAAGGATAAAAGGAAAGCAAGCGTTTTAAAAACTGGGAGAATCAATACAAGAATAACATTCTGCGTTCCAAAAATTTCCCATGGAATATTCTGCAGTGCAAGTAGAAATACAATTGCAGGCGCACCCAAAAAAGCACCTGAGCACACCGGTTTGAAGGGAATATCAACTCCAAATTTTCGACCAACAAATCTGATTCCCTCACTCACCCCCACTACAATTACACCGTAAGTGCCTCCTACGGATATTAACAAGAACAATCCTACCCAAAATCCATGCATAATTCGTTCATCAATAAGTGTTTGCCACAAAAACGCTTTAAAAATTAGTAGATATATTAAACTGCCAGCAACCGTTATCACACCTCCGATAGCGATTTGGCTTAACGTTAGTAGGATGCACTTCTTTCTCGACATTTCATCTCCTTATCCATAAATTCTTATGTTTTAAGTATATCATAGTGTCATAAATATGTCAAGATTTTTGGGCAGTGTTCAGGGTTATTTAGTTTTAAGAGTTTTCCGTTATTGAGGTTTACTCAAAGTTAAT
>JAPPMR010000656.1 GCA_028818995.1 Candidatus Poribacteria bacterium
GTGTTTGACCGAATTCGGGAAAACTCGCAAACTTTACGCGGGACTGACTACGTTACGGTTTTGAACAGAAGCATCAATCAGTCACTCAGCCGGACGGTTATCACCTCCTTAACAACGCTATTTGTTGTGCTGGTTATTTTCCTCGTCACCGGTGCGGGGGAAGAAATTAACACATTTGCTTTAGCACTTATCGTAGGTGTGATGGTAGGCACGTACTCTTCAGTATTCATCGCGAGTCCGATTCTGTATCTCTGGAGTCGAAGACAGCCGCCGCAAGAAGCTTAATCTTTGTCAGTGAACAGTGTAGACGTAGGTTGGGTTGAGTGGTAAAAGTAGAGGAGGCTCTTGTTTATAGAGAGCCTTCTGGTTTTCAATGATACGTTTGTGCCGATAGAATATAGCGAAACCCAACAAACCAACTCTGTGAAGTAAATACGTATGAAAATATTGGTCTTGAGTCCTTACACAACCGGACAAAAACAGAAACCTGATAACCCGCTCCAACGTGAAGATTGCAGTACACCTGAACGCCTTGAGGCGCGCATAAAAGAATTGAGTGGTTACAATACTGAGGGTTGGTATCATGAAAGCAGGGACTACACCGCACCCGCCGGAGAAATGTTTACGGGACCTTTGAATACACAATTGCGGGCAGGCTTAAAACGAATTCGGGAACATGATCAATACGGTGAGACAACGCTTGATCTGTATTTCCCGTGGTATTTTTGTCGTGTTGACGGAAAAGACGACCCTGTTAGCGAGAGCGATATTATCGTTCCCTTTGATACTGCCCCACTCCACGAGCTGGAGGTTTTAGAATTTGATGAGAGTGGTGTCCCTGAACGCATGGTTGCCTTAATCGAAGGTTACGACCTCGTTTTCTCGCTGTTGAGGCAGGACGACATTTTATCACTGCAACGCGTTTTTGAGGTAGAGCGAGCGACAACGCTAATTTTCTTGCTTGCAAAAAGTCACAAGCATGTCGTTAATGAAGATTTACCGAACCTCCACGTTGTTGAGACTGGAAGTGCTCTACAAAAAAGCCTTCGCACCACAAATTGGGCTTTAAAAGGGGTTATGTTGAGACGATTGTGTGAAGCTGCGTGTCGCGATGGCTTCCATGTGTTTGAACAAGTCAAGCAGAACCCGCAACGGTTAATCGAAATCGCACATCGTCAGTAAAGTAGTAGGTTAATGATACACGAAAAGGATCGCTGGAATGGAAAACGCAACGATGCCCCAACAAAAAAATTTTTCAAATCCACGGTTGCTGATTCTCTCGTGTTCCCAAAGGAAACATTCCACTCCAGATTTACTTCCCGCTTTGAAACGCTATGATGGACCGGCATATCGGGTGATGAATAAGTTCCTGCGAGTATACCCATCTGAAGCACAATCGCTTGATGTGTACATTTTATCGGCGGAGTTTGGGTTAATTCCGTCTGGTAAACCAATTCCTAACTATGATCGCCGAATGACACCGCAACGAATTGAGGAATTTCAGCAACCGACTTTAAGCGAACTTAAGCAGATTTTAAATGGAAAACAATACCAAGAGTTTTTCATAAGCATGGGAAAAGACTATTTGAGAGTATTGGATGGATATAAATCGCTAGTTTCCACTGATCTTGATGTTACTGTTTCACAAGGATTGATGGGATGCAAGCTGGCGGAACTTCGCAACTGGTTACACAAGGATGTGTCAGTCCCTCTCGATAATTATACAAAAGTTGCTAAACAAGGTAGGGCATCCCTTCGAGGTATTGAAATTACACTGACTCCCGAACAAATAATGGAAAAAATAAATGACGCACTTGCAAAGGGTAACAATATCCCCAAATATCAGATGTGGTATGTACAAGTTGGGGGTAACCGGCTCCCTCTCAAGTGGGTGGTTAACCAGTTAACTGGCTTACCTGTGAGTGCTTTTCACACAAACGAGGCAAAGCGAGTTTTACAGCAACTTGGGGTTGAGACTTGTTTAAAAGGATAGGAGGGTAATGGTGAAATTAGACACAGGATTTGTTGGTCCGGTTACTCCTGATGAGGATACACAAGATGATAACTCGGAAGTAAATGAGCGATTGACCGAGAGCGATGTACAAGAGGATCTTCTTCGCCAACCTCAGTTAATGATGAAAATAGTGGAAAAAACGCTATCGGTAGCTAAGAATCTACGAGATAACTATTTTCGGAACACAGCGCGTTTTATAAGCCATTTACGGCGGGCTATGAACAGGGATAATAAAGAAGAACAAGAAAGTTCAATACTCCAGACATATTCAGTGGCAGATGCTGCTTGGGAAGAGTTTCAAAACGAATTGGTTAGTTTTATTGACGGAGGAGTTGGGCAGACAGAGTTATCCCAGGTACCTATTTTATTGCGGGTCGGTTCTTATGAGGTACATATAGGTGAAAGAAACATGACCGAACGGGAGAATTTCGGCTATTATCCGGTAATCTTCGGAGACCTTGAAGGTGGCAGTAAAGAACGAAGAGATTTTCCTGATATCGTTCGCATTACTGCTGAACTATTAGGCGGACTTTCGACGTTGTACCGAAATCCTAACCTGAGAGTCTTGATGTTTCACGGACCACTGGTCTATTTGATGAATGCTTATGCAGGTCATACACCTTTTACTGAAGCAGACATTGACCTATTTCTAAAACACTATTCAGGTGACAAAGAACAGGCAAAACAGTTAAAGGAAGACTTTCTTGAAGAGGCACGTCTTAATATTTATCCATCTCTCGCTAGTGGAAGGTCAGATGAATGGATACGCCGTCGACTTTTTGAACCCTTGTCATGGATTGCATTTCTCTATAGAAAATTGATTTCTGATGCAAAAACTAGGGAACCTCGACCTATCATCGCAGGAGTTGTAGAACGCGGAGGATTACGCGAATTTTGCGAAAAGGTTTTACTTGAACGTGTTTTCTATTCCTTGCGTCAAAAAGGAAACGAGAATTATTTCAATGAGATGTTTGGTTTATCTAATCTTACTTCTCCTAAAAACTTGATGGATGTGTTGGGTTATACAGATAATCTGCTCTTACCGTTGCTTCTTGATAATGGCGAGTATTCTGAACCTTGGAAGATGAGCAAGTCCAGTGGTTTAAGGTCAGGTGAAATCAGGCTCCCCGAAGAGTCAGGAAGTTCAACAGTAGACTTTTCCTGCTTGAGAGAATACAGCCAATTTGGTTTTCCGATTGTAAAGGGAACTTATATTCGGGTTGGTGAGAATACTGAACCCATTCGGGTTGAGGTTTTTTCTGAACTTGGAGAAAACCAAGTGGAAGAGGCTGTTAGGCGTGTATACTTGTATTCGCGTCTTTTACCCAATTATGGCTTTCCGGTAGGTTTAGATATTGCTGATAAGTTTGCCCATGTGCCTAATTGGATGACAAGAGCGTACGATAAAATGATTCGCCATACATTAGGGGTGAGTCTACAGAAAGGTGAAATCAGCGATGAAGATATGCGCAGAGTGCTGGTGCAGGCCATCTATATGACACCCCGAGATTGGTTTCTTAGACCAACTGTGAAAGGGTAAGTAAATAATGGAAACAGAAAAGATCGTTGGTACACTTGTTGGTGAAAGTACGAGTAAAGAATTTCGTCTTGCTGTAACACCTGAAGCAATACAGGAACAGGACATTATTGCAGTGGATGCTACGTTAAATGAGACAGAAGAGAGTGGAGAGTCAGAAGAAATAAGAGTTTGGGCAAAGGTCCAAAGGATAGAACGTATCAATCCTCTCTTTCCGGCTGAAGCAGGTCACGAACTGGCAGAAACACAGACCGACCCCATGGACACTGTACTTTCTCTAAGTCGTGAAATGGTGTCAGCCGTATGCCAAGTGCTAGGGTATGAAAGGTTAGAAGGTGAGTGGGCCGGTAAGCTTGAAAGTTTACGATATCCCCCTAAACCAGCTACTCGTGCTTATAGTCCAGATTCAGAAGACTTAGAACGTGTGTTAGTAGGAAATCTAGCAGAAAATCAGAACAGCGCACTGGATATCGCTGCTCTTTCTAACCGTCCTGATATTGATGTGAAAGTAAATGGCCATGCTATAGTTACTCGCCATTTAGCTATACTTGCAATGACAGGAGCTGGTAAGAGTTGGGCTGCTCGGCGGATAATTGAAGAGTTAGCTGATAAAAAATACCCAATGGTCATCTTTGACCCGCGCGGGGATTATACAGGACTGGCAGATATTGAGTCACTGCGTGATCGGGTTAATCGATATCATGCTGCTTTCCCAATTTTTGAACAAGAAGCAGATACAGTGGCTCAGATTGTTGGCAATCTTGGATATGAATTATCGCCTACAATGATTGCCTTATTTGGTGATTTATTTGATGCGTCCAGAAGGTTTTACGAAGCTGAAGGAAGCGAGAGAATAAACTGGCTGACTACTAACATTGATGGTCGCAATGCCGATTATATCCACCAGAATGACATTCAGCCCGATCTTTGGTTAATCGCTAATATAGCGGATGTTGCTGCTCGATCGATAAGGGATGCTCGCAATGAGAATCGCGAGAATTTTGAATTTCTGCAACAGATTTGCTGGGAGAATTTGCCTGAAAGCACAGATCCCAGAACTCTGGAGGGAATATACAAAAGAGCTCGAAGAGCGGCCTCTCAACTAACAAGGATGGAAAGAGTTAATCAAAGAATCGCTGGTGAATCACGATCCATGCCTCAAAATCGCGAAGAACTCGTCCAGTATGGTAAGATTTCAGTAGTATCTTTGGCGGGCTACACTGGGGATTTTCAGGCTACAATATACAGTATTATTGCGGAAGAATTGTTTGAAGCCAAGGTTACCGAAAGACTGCAATTACCGTTTTTGCTGTTACTTGAGGAAGCTCATAATTTCGTTCCTGGTCGTGGCACTTCTCCGGCCGAGCAACAATCTATTGCGATTACCAAGCAGATTGCCCAGGAAGGCAGGAAATTTCATGTTGGTTTGGTTGTGATTAGTCAGCGCCCTTCTCGCCTAGACGAGACGACTCTCTCTCAATGCAACTCCTATATTGTTATGCGGATGGTGAATCCAGCCGATCAGACCTTTGTGAAAAGAGTTATTGAGTCATTAGGTGAAGAAGAAACAGATCTGCTTCCTAATCTTGAAGTAGGCGAAGCACTTTTATCAGGACAAATGGTGAATTTTCCTATCTTAGTGAAAATGAAAGAACCTGAGTCTAGAGGTGAGCGCGAGGAAACTAATGCTTTCGATCACCTTAAAGAAGTTCACGATCAAGAAGTTCGCAATCAAGCCAGGAATAGTTAAGTGCCAAATATTATGATAATCAAGGAAAATTAGGTATGGAGATCGTTGCAGGTTTGAATTTAGTCAGTATCAAGCCAAAAGTGTGGGATGAATCTTCAGATTACTACTTGCGCCAATTAGATGCTGTAATGGTTTCCTACGCTGAGTTTCATCAAAGTCCAACTCGCCGTGATCGTGCTATAAAAGACGGACTTCATAAGAGTCTTGGTATTCCAAAACGTGTGAAAATTTACTTGGATAATGGGTCATTCAGATTTTCACGTGCTGGTGGTGAAGTTCCGCGTGAAGAGTATGAGGCATTTGTGAAAGCGGCTAAGCCTGACTGGTATGTAATCCCTCAAGACTATATTCCTATACCGCAAATGAGCGATTATAAACAAAATAAATGTTTAAAAAAAACAATGGAGGTTAATCAAGAATTTTCGTATGATGGGTATGTGCCAATCCTGCATGTAAGTCGTCGTTTAAACAAATACATTCGTCTGTTTGATGCAGATGAAAAGCTGCGGAAAAAACCGATTTTTGCCATCGGCGGGATTGTCCCGAATCTCTTACGTGCTCCTAAAGCTATGTCTCATAAAAAGATACTTAATAGTATATATAAAGTCCGTGAGACATTCGCAAATCAAAAACTACACCTCTTTGGAGTCGGTGGAACATCCACATTACATGTCGCTGCATTATTAAAGATGGATTCAGTGGATTCGGTGGGTTGGCGCGCTCGGGCGGCACGAGGACTTATACAGTTACCTGGAAGTGGTGAGAGAACTGTAGCTAAACTTGGTAATTGGAGAGGACGCGAACCAGATGCACAAGAATGGGACGTATTAAAAAAATGCCAATGTCCTGCTTGTCAAGAGTATGGACTAGAGGGGCTCAAAAAAGACAAGACCTTTGGTTTTTGCAATCGAGCCACCCACAACTTATGGACATTGCTTGAAGAAAATCGAATGATTCAAGAAAACTTAGAAGCAGGGACCTATGCGGAATGGTACAAAGAACATTTGCGTAATTCAACTTATCGACCACTAATTGATCAACTCGTAGAAAAGCACCTCAAGCAAAATGACAATACCGGTTAAAGAAAGATGAATCTTCCAACGCTCCTTACCAACGATAATTCACGCCGCATTATCGGTGAATCCGCACCGATGCAGGTCGTTTTGCGTCAAGTCGCGCAGGTCGCGCCTACGAAAGCGACTGTCCTCATCACAGGCGAAACGGGTGTTGGTAAAGATGTCATCGCGCAAGCGATCCACGAAAGTAGTCCACGTAAGGATAGACCTTTCAAAGCGGTTAACTGCGGCGCGTTTTACAAGGATCTGCTTCAGAGTGAACTCTTCGGACATGAAAAAGGATCTTTTACCGGTGCAACAACCCAACGGCGTGGCGTGTTTGAACAGGCAGATGGTGGCACGCTCTTTTTAGATGAAGTTGCCGAAATGTCCCCCGAAGTCCAGGTGAAGTTTCTACGTATCCTTGAGACGCAAGAATTCACACGACTCGGTGGTGAAAGAAATATTAAGGTTGATGTCCGAATTATCGCCGCGACAAATGTTGATCTTGTGGCATCGGTTAAGCAAAAAAAGTTCAGACAAGATCTCTATTACCGCCTCAATCTCTTTCGTATCCAGATTCCACCGCTGCGCGATCGTCGCGAGGATATTCCGTTCTTTGTTTCTGCCTTCATCTCTGAATTAAGCGCAGAACATGGTAAACCCATTACCGGTATAACGTCAGAGGCACTCAATTATCTCCAGAATACTAACTGGTATGGGAACGTACGCGAACTTAAAAACGCCATAGAAACCGCTATTATTTTAACCACCACCGAGGAGCTGCAACTTAAAGATTTCCCGATGGATGCGGAACCTGAACAGGTTTCCTTGCTCCCTGTGGAAGCCCCTGGCACACAACTCGCACCTACGCGGGTCGTTGACACAACCGACGACACCGAACTTCTTGATGTAACCGGGGAAGCCTTACAAGTCGTCGATGCGACCAGTAGTGCAATCGCAACAGAAAACATAGCCATTTACAAAACGATTCTGGGGCTTATCCTCTCTGCAATCCGTCTGCTTGAACCAGCTGCCGCCACCAGTAATGAGGAGATGCCGTTCCTTATTCCAGATGAGGATACCAGTTGGATGCAAATTAGTGAAACGGATGATGCGGCGGGTGTCCTCAAAAAAGCGTTGGAAGTGCTTTCAACGATAGCCAAAGTGCTTGAGAATCGAGCACAGGAGGGAAGTTTGGCGACACTTGCAAGAAGTCAATCTTCAAAAGTGCCGATTGCTGCGCCGGTGGGACAGCAGGGTGGTTCACAGGGTGAATATCTACCAGTGCTTGATGCGGAAGAGGTCATCGGTAGGGTCGGTATGACAATGGCAGAAATTGAGCGGGCAGCGATCCAAAAGACTCTCGCCGAGGCGGGCGGTAATAAAACGGAAGCAGCGAAAATTCTCGACATCGGGGTGCGAACACTACACCGCAAATTGGACGCTTACAGACAGGAAGTCAATAACAATGTAGATGCTCAAGAATAAGTGGAGAAGTTTTATGGAAAAGCGATTTTCCATAATAACATTTGAGAGCATTTTGACTTGAGGTCTTAGTCTTTTTTGTGGTATAGTAATACGTGAGTGGAAATTTGGAGATCCATCACTGAGTTGCAACCGTTAAAGGTGAACACCTAAGCAAATGGGTAAAGAAGAAAACACAAATGTGCGAGCGATCATAAACCAGTGGATGCAATTTGCAATATGGATTGTAGCACTAATGGTTGTTCCATATTGGCTATGGGTAGATCCAAAGAACTCATTACAATCTACCTTGACCAACGTGAGTGCTTTACTGCCACTGTTTTTATTACTTGCCACACTTTTAATTGAAATAGGAGGTTATACAGTGCACGGATTTATGTTAGGTCAACAGGCATGGCGAGAAAGAAAAGAAAGAATCCGTAAGGAGAAAATAGAGACAGCTTTGTCACCACTTGCGTGGCGCGTAGCAGCGCGCTTTATGGATGAGTATGATACTGGACTTGTGGACAAATCAGATTCAGAGTTGTTAGAAATGATAAAAGCGTTTGGTGCTGACAAAGCACTTGATATTGCAGCAGAAGAAGCTCGCGCAGATATTTTGGAATTTGTCAACAGTATTGACCATGAAAGACGTGCTAACCAAATAGCCGTTAAAATTTCTGACTTGATGGGGCGTGAAGATTTTGCAAATCAAGTTGTGTTTTTAGTAAAAGAAAACCAGTATCTGCATATTGAGTGAAAACGCTGAGATCTACGTCCTGCGCGAAGGTGTTAAAATGCGTCAAATACCACAATCTTGGTTTAGACAGTGGCTCTAATTTCCGATGGCAGTACAACAAGATATTCAAGCCTGTTCTCGGAAGTGCTTCAATCCATGCAGTGCCTTTCCCACACGTCGGGACCTGCTTTAATCCCTCATATTTACAAGATAAATTCCTACGCCTATCAATACAGTTCCTGCTAATATACTCAACGACAGTTCATCCCCTAAAAACAAGTTGCTAAACAATACACCCGACACAGGCATGAAAAAATACAAGACTACCAATTTGCTCGCTTTGTATTTTCTTAGCACCCATGTCAACGTCAGAAAACAGAAACCGGTGAGTATCCAGCCTTGATAGAGCATTCCTGCCCCGCTTGCCAATGTCAATTCGATCGGTTTCCCACGCTCGAAGAAATAACTCAAAGCCAGAAAACATGGAATGTTTAAACTCAGCAACCAAATGAGGAGTCGATGCGGGTAAATGTCTTGAACATACACCTTCGTGAGTGTAATGCGGAGTCCAAAGAAACAGGCAGCCACCGTCACAATCAGGTCTCCCATGAGATATTCCAAAGTGCCGCTGCCTCGTAGAGTCGGCGCGATGGCTGCAATAACACCACCAAAGGCAGAAAGAACCCCTAATATCTTCCTAAGGGAGAGCCGATCGTCCGGAAGCCAAAAGTGCCCGAATATAACAGTAAAAATTGGGTGAAGCGTAAAGAAAATAGTTGAGCGAGAAGCTATAGTGAACTCAGTGCCGATGTTCAACAGAACGGTATGCAATGCATGCAATATCGCAATTAAGATCAACCGGCGCAATTCCTCAAAACGCAATCGCATTGACATCCCTTGGAAAAAGCCCACACCACCAACAGCAAGAACCCCTAATATATAACGAAGAAATGCCATTTTCAGCGGCGGAATGCCTTGCAAACTGATCTTAACAGCGAGCGAATTCCCGCCCAAGAGAGAAACGGTAGACAATACAAGAGCAATAATTTTACCGGGCGGATCTTCATTTCTAAATTCTTTTTCTATCATAATTTTAATATGAGTTCGGAAACCTGAAAGTTTTTGATATAAAAAGAACTTTTTTGTGTAATGAGGTAACCTCAACCTTACTCACGTTATGGTAAGTTTTCAATTACCAATACACTATAGATAGATATAGAGAAGGGTGAGGAACGCGACCTCACCCAACACGATTTGTTAGGATGAGGATGCGGTTTCTGGAAACGATTACATCTCAATAAGTTCGATCTGAACGTTATCAGGTCCCTTGAAGAACGCCCTTTTGATCTCAGGTCTCAGATAGTCGAGTTCTGCACCTTTCGCTTGGAGTTCTTCGACGGTCGCGTCGAGGTCTTCTACAGTAAAGGCAAGTTGGTAGAGACCCCAGCGTGGATTGCCGCTGGTATCTTCTACCTCCATATCCCCTAATTTAGAGGAGAGGTATATCCGTTCCCCGCCGATTTCCATACGGACGACTTTTAACCCACCGACATCGGCTGTTTCTAAGACTTTTCCGTCAAAGATTTTTTCGTAATAACTGACTGCACCGTCCAAGTCCTCGCACCGAAGATGGACGTGGTGAAACGTAACTGCCATTGTTAGAATCTCCTTTCCTTAGAAGAAGCGCGCCTGACAGCGCGCACGTCAAAATATAATACAAGGTATGTTACTGTGGCATAATCCGTTGATTGTGTCAAATAAAAAGTCCCTTTTCTCTACCTCGTATAGTTTCCACTATCTTTTTTCATCTCAAGTGTCTCTAATAGACAAAATCACCAATCTTTTCATTAAAATTCTGATTTTTTATACACCATCTCATAAATACTTGCCGTGGGACCGAGTCTCGGTTATGATTTAGGAGTAAATCGAAACCTCTTTTGCATTTTCTCTGGCTCGGTTTCCATACAACTTCTTTATGAGATAAATTGTGAAGGGGACAAAAATGCACAAGAAGTTGGTTGTTTACAAAAGTATTTCACTCTGTTTATGCTTGGCACTGTTCTTTTCTGGGTGTGCTATATCTTCTTATATGGGTGGTACCAAAAAGATCCGCCTTGCGTTAAAAGGTCCAACACAGATTCCGGTTCAAGCATCTATCGCACCAATTACATCTTCTACTGGCGACTTCCATCTTAAATGGAAATCCCTCGCAAATCTGAGAGAGGTAGAACGACATAGAGATCATCCAAGGTCAGTATTTCAGGGCTTTCTCCCCAGAAAACCCGTTTCCGTCGGCGAGACCTGGAAAATTGATCGTGAAGATGCACTTCAATTGCTCAAGCAACTTGCTGAGAAGCCGCAATTTAAAATGCGCATCAGTCCTGGTACTATAAAAATCAATATCGGTAGTAAAACTTTCGAGATAGGCAGGGACACAGATGGGTTGTGGGCATTGCTTCGAGCATACAATGATACTTACGCCGAAATTGTGTTCCGCATTCATGCCGAGTTTGTCTTGGAAGATGGCTTTTTTACACCCTCGCAATTTGCAGGACGGCTCATACTTGACAGACACTCGCGAGAATTAGTTTATTTTCAGATGTATGTTCCAGAAAGCACATTGAACTTCGATGTTAATAGAAAACATCCGGATGGGTATACCGTTACCGGTAATGGTGTCTGTCGCATTGAAATGACCGCTGGGGAAGATAGCACCAAGGAGATCACTTTCTCGTCAGAACTTCCTATGGAGGAAGCACAACTCGCCCTCGCAAGACGGTTTTACAAGGCACAGGAAATTGAATGGGTGCCTTTAGATGCGGCATTAGAAAAAGCAAGAGTGCTTAACCGTCCTATTCACGTCGTGTCAGCGGAGGGTGTCTTTATGGATGAGTCGTGCTGAGGCAGTGGAAAATCTCTGAGGGCAGTTGTCCTCTCCGATAAGAAAACAATTAGGTATCTGAACGCTAATTTTGTGAATGTCTGGGTTTTAAACCGTGATCTCAGACAGCATCGTGAGGCTAAAGGTGTTGAGGATATTTCACCATTGGAACGGGCGATCATTAGCGGATGGAATAAGGGATCACCGGTGGATTGTCAAGTGATTTCAAAAGACTTAGAAATGCTTATGAGCCTACCTCTTAACGATTTTATGGGAAAATCTGGTTTCTCGTTTTATTATAAAGGCGGAAGTCTCTATCGGGAGGTCTTGAAGGAAGCATTAGTAGGAACATACCAAGAATAGGTAACGTGAAAAAATGATTCCATAGGGGTCAATTTTAGAAAAAACAACCGTCACGGACCAAGTCCGGTAGGTTCGGTTTCCTAACCGAACTGAGTTTCGTAGGTTGGGTTGAACGGCATTGAAAGGGCGGATGTCGGTGTTTCAAACACACCTCAAATCCAAGAGGCTGCCCTATACACTCAAAAACATAGTGAAACCCAACTTCATACTGTCAGAGTTGTGGCACTTCACAACAAAAGCGTTGGGTTTCACTCGGTCTTTGGTCGATGTAGCGTGTCAGGAAAAAAGTTCATTTTTCTATGATTTTACGGTTTTGCTGGAATCCGTTCAACCCAACCTACGATGCCATGACACAGTTTTTTCTTAAATTGACGGCTATGGTTACTCCATTGATGAATCCCAACACTAACAAAAGGAGTCCATAGTGACAAAGTCTAAGCGGTTAGTCGCTTTTCTGGTCCTTCCTCTCCTGTTTCTATCAGTGGTTATCTTTGTCCTGTTTATAGGAGATGTCGAACACTCACGCACGGACCGATCAGAATTCCCCGTTAATCCTACCGGACACTTAACGGTTGATACAGAGTTTGGTACGATTCGTATAGAAACTACAGATGAGGATCATATCAATATCGCTGGCACAAAGGAATGGAACGCAAAGCTGCGGGAACTGCGACCAAAGTCTACCAAATGGATTAGTAAATTGCCCGGGGATTTTGAGATCACAACCAAAAATAGCGACTCAGGGACCCAATCAGATATTAAAATTGAGGGAAAGTTCAAACGTGGACGAGAGCATTGGCGAGAGGGATTGAAGTGGTTTACAGTTGATGTTCACGTGACAGTACCGCGTCAGTATAGTGTCACGCTCAAAACTGCCGCTTCCGGCGATATCCACGTTGACAACTTGATGGGAACAGTAAATGCCGAGGTTTTAGACGGCAACTTACATCTTGGTGAGATCCAGGGCGAAGTGTGGGGAAAAACCAGCAAGAATGGAGACATTACGCTCAAAGGGTGCCAAAGTAGCGTTAACCTGACAGCCGCTTTGGGGAATATCCGTGCGGAAATGGCAACCCAACCACAACATCCGTGGACTTTACGCACATCCGAAAGTGGAGCGATAGATGTCGCGCTCCATCCGGATATCGCAGTTAAGGTAGATGCCCAAACGCAAGGGAAAATCTCAAGCGACTTTTCCATTCAACCTCACAGAGATGTCGAAAGTCGGTTAAACGGAGCGATTAACGGCGGCGGACCGTTACTGAAATTGCGCGCCGCTGCCGGTGAAATCCGCTTGAGAAGAAAATAGGCGGAAATCACTCGTCCTCAATTGCTACCGGTTCACTCAAAAGTTGACCGCCGTTGACAGTATCAGCGATGATAACTTGAATCAGAAATTTATATTTACTGCCCCGCGTGA
>JAPPMR010000437.1 GCA_028818995.1 Candidatus Poribacteria bacterium
CGCCAAATTACCGAAATATTTATTTAAACTTCATGTAGGTGTCGGGTTTCGCAAGCTCTACCCGACCTACGATGTAAAATAACCAAAAACCAAAGGAAAAACAATGGACAGAACAGAAAAAATAATCATACTCATAACACTACTGGGGTTATCCCTAATTTGTGGGCTTGCCTTTCTGATGATAGGATGCCAAACACCCGGCAACGTGCTCTCTGTTGACGATGTTGAACGAATTCTGGAGAGTGAAGGTGATACCATCTGCCTTGATGACGGGTTCGATCGTATCTGTGCCAAGACGATTCCAGGTCCCGCCGGTAAAGACGGCAAAGATGGTGCTGACGGTAAAGATGGCGTAACACTGATCGCTGTTCATGAAATGCGTGTAGAGGTGATCGTTGAGAAAATCATCGAAATGATTGTCGTTGAGGAATTTGTCAAGGAAGTGCCTGTTGAAGTCGTGGTTGAACGGGTGATTGTAGAATATGTAGATCGTGAAGTGCCTGTTGAGGTTTTTGTGGAACGGACTGTGGAAATCATCAAAGAGGTTATCATAGAAGTTCCTGGTGAAAAGGTATTTATTGAAGTTCCCGGTGAAACGGTGTTTGTTGAAGTGCCTGTCGAGGAAATCGTGGAAAGTATCACGCAAGGTGCGACTTACACAGAAGAAGGCTATGATAATCCACCTGAGGGTTTTCATCGGCATACATTCACGCATACACATGACGGCGCAAGACACACACACGAGATTATTCATCCTGACGGTGAGATGGATGATTTTGATCGTGAACATGATGGGTTTAGCGGATTATCACATAACTGATACTATTTCTAAAACGGCTGGCGCTGAATCATGTAGAATACCAAAAGCGTATTCTACCAAGCGCATTCAGCGTTGATTTGGCGTTTTGTAAACGCGCTTCACCTCTCACTGGTAGGTGCGTTTTGTAAACGCGCCATTTTTTGGGGGAGTCTCGTAGGTCGGGTTTCGCTTCGCTCTACCCACCTACGAAATAATACCACATAATCATATAGAAATGGTATTACTGTGTTGACGTTTGAAAAGGGGAGATGTGACAAAAGTCCTTCAATAGTTTGCTGAAAGTCTGTGGAATATTAGAGATTATCTGTGTTACCAACCGTTCTTATTGCAAGGTGTGTTGTACTTACTAAGAAGATCAAGTTCAATCGCCCTGCGAGAAAACAAGTTTTCTTCCACTAAAACACATAAACAATTCACATCATTTTGAACCGCACACGGCCATTTTTCGTGGTTTGCTGTGAGTCTATCCCTAAACGAATTTGTTTGACCGATGTATAATGGATAATAACTTTTCTGACCATGTTGATCAGGAGTTTCCTTTGTAAAAATGTAAACACCACCAACATCGGTGAACGTCTCTGTTCCAAGAGTATAGGCTCCAAAAATATGCTTCCGTCCAGAAGCTCCTTGAAATTCTACATCTGTTATTTTTGGCATTATATTTTCCTTTCAAGTCCATTTATTCCTTGATTTTAGTGTGAGGGTAGTCAAATCAACAGGTCCTGAATCTAAGTAAATTACCCATGATGAGGTAACATATTAAAACATAATGTAAGAGTAGAACTGTTGCTTACAAATCCTCTTGAATATCAACTATTTGAGACCTACTAATAATACTTGGATCTATATCGTAGCGTTTTATTAGGTCTTCAAATGGAATATTAAAATAATCATTGACGGTTGGGGATACTACTATCTTTTTTACTAATGTATGTAAGCTAATATCAATAGGGATTCCATTATCTGCATTTTTTATCGGGTTTTTGTAATCCCGCAATAATGAGGCATCAGTCCTGAACATTGGGTCACTATAAAACGGTATTTCATATGTGTAGACACGCCCAAGAAATTTCTCACAGACATCCTCAAATGAAATTATTGCTCTGACTTCGTGTTCGTCCTGATATAAATCCCTTTTTTGTAAAAAGGGAGCGTAAAATAATTTGAGAACGTTGTAAGGGTTTGTTAAGTCTTTTGATGTAAGATTTTCATAACCCTCAAGCTGTTCTTTTTTATAGTCTTTATATTTCACTTCACCTATATGGATGTTGTATTCGGCAGACCCCAAGCTTTCGATGAGATCGCCTACAGTAGTTTGAATCGCTATTGATGTTGGGCTTTTGTCTCCATATTCTGCCCACATTGAATGACTTTCTTTTTCCCTTTGAAACCATGAGTTACAATACATGAGATGGCTTATAAAATTCTTTAGTAATTGTGTGAATATACGTTCAGACTCTCTTTTTTCTTGGTCAAGAGAAAGTTTTCTTGCAACCTCACCTTCTTGTTCAAGAGGGAGTTTTCTTAATTCATCTCTCCTCTTGTAGAATGCTTTATCGTCATATAATGGTGTGTTTTTTTCATCTAATAAACTTATATTTCGGATTTCATCTAAAGATTTTTCTGATAGCGTTCCTTCGAATTTGTCATCAAATGAATAGATGTTAGGAAAATAAAGCGAATCCCCACTGAGAATCGCCAAAAACTTGTCAATATGCATGTATCTCCATAAAGGTTTTGTATGGCATGGAGTTTCAAAGTAAGGACTATCTTCGTAGGGCATTATATATATTCTAACTTTATGTATTCTTGCATTTGAGTAGATAGGATACCTACGAGGAAGTAGGTAAACGCATTCCTATCCAACGGCTAACGACAGAATACCATATTTCTTGAGAAAAGTCAAGCTTCTTGCGATGTTTCATTCCACACTAAAGTAGGTTTTTTCACCCGAATGTTTTGGTAACGATAATCCTGAAAATCAGGAAACCCTGGAAATCTTGTTCAGACAACAACGGCGCGTTTCCAAAACGCGCCTACAACTGATGGCTGACAACTGACCGCCAATAATTCCCCCCTTTTATCACTAACTCGTGATATAATATGCGTTAGAACAATCCCTCCTAAAAAGGATAACACGCTCATGCAAAAAACAACTCGTAGGTCGGGTAGAGCAACGCGAAACCCGACATGTTTATGTTCATGTCTGATTGTGATTTTAGCAATATACACTATTCCCCAAAACATCATCGCACAAGATACAGAGGATTTGCACTTATGGGGCTTACCCGAAGGTGCCAAAGCGCGGTTCGGTAAAGGCTGGATATCTGGAAACATCAAGCTTTCCCACGATGGCAAACGTTTAGCGATGCCGTGTAGCATCGGTACTTGGGTGTATGACACAGAGACCGACAAAGCACTTCACCTGCTGACAGGGCACACGGGTGCGATTAGGAGCGTAGCGTTCAATCGGGACGGGACGCAATTGGCGAGTGCGGGCGATAAAACCGTTCGTGTGTGGGACGCACGCACCGGCACGGAACTTTGGACACAAGCACATGAGAATAGGGCTGCAGGCGTAGCGTTCAGTCCGAACAATATACTTTTAGCGAGTGCGGGCGACCATACTCTCCGTGTGTGGGACGCACGCACCGGCACGGAACTTTTAACACAAGAACATGAAGACCTGACCACAGATGTTGCGTTCAGTCCGGATGGCAAAACACTGGCGAGTGCAAGTGAGGATGGCACCGTCCATTTATGGAATGTACTAAGCGGCAAACATCTCCGAACACTAAAAGGACATACCCTGAGTGTCACGTCCGTTGTGTTCAGTCCGGATGGCAACACATTGGCGAGTGCAAGTGAGGACCAGACCATCTGTCTGTGGAATACACAGACGGGTGAACTTCTTCATACGTTGACTGGGCATGAAAGACCTGTCTTCAGTGTTGCGTTTAGTCCGGATGGCAAAACGCTGGCGAGTGGCAGTTGGGATAAAACTATTCGGCTGTGGGATGTGCCGACGGGGACACATCTTCGGGTATTATCTGGCCATACATCTATTCGCGTTAGCGTCGCATTTAGCCCAGATGGGAAGACGTTGATCAGCGGCAGCAGTGACAGTACCGTGCGGTTGTGGGATGTGGACACCGGCAAAGAAATTCGGAAGATGGTAGAGCAAATACTGGCTGTCGTTGGCGTAGCGTTCAGTCCGGATGGAAAAACAGTGGCAGGTTGCACTTGGAACAGCACCGTGTGGCTGTGGGATATAGAAACAGGTGTATTGCTGCGGTCACTAAAAGGGCAAACTCGGTCTGTTAATGGCGTAGCGTTTAGTTCCGATGGGCAGACAATTGCGAGTGGCAGTGGTGACGGCACCGTGTTGTTGTGGGATGTAGAAACAGGTGCATCACTTCCGCCGCTGGCTGGACATAAACGATCAGCCATGAGCGTTGCATTTAGCCCGAATAGCAAAACACTCGCGAGTGCAGGTATTGATGGCGACATCCAATTGTGGGATAGACAATCAAGGAAACCTATACATACATTGACAGAACATCGGGGGTGGGTCAATAGCGTAGCATTCAGCTCGGACGGGTCTGTGTTGGCAAGCGGGAGCTGGGATAACACCGTGCGCACATGGGATACACAGAGCGGCACCCCACTTTTGACGTTAGATGGACATACGGATCGAGTTCATAGTGTCGCGTTTAGCCTGGATGGCAAGATACTCGCAACTGGCAATCATGACAAAATCATACATTTATGGAATGCTCAGTCGGGTGAACTGATTCGGACATTGGAGAAACATAAGAGTGTGGTCAATAGTGTCGCGTTCAGTCCGAGCGGAAACATACTGGCAAGTGGAAGCGATGATCACACCATGATGTTATGGGATGTGCGCACCGGCGCACATCTGCGGACACTGGACGGGCATCGGGGTCAAGTTAAATGCGTAGCGTTCAGTCCGGATGGGAAGACGTTGGCGAGTGGGAGTGGGCACGTCGTGTTGTTGTGGGATATCGTATCTGATACCAGTGTTCCGAAAGCTGCAGACACAACCTCGCCGAAGGTCATTTCCAGCAATCCTGCGGACGGTGATGAAGACGTTGACCCTATTTCAATGTTTGAAGAAGGGATTACAGTCGTTTTTGACAAACCTGTTACGGGAGATCTCACGGTAACAGTTGGTGGCGTAGATGTTGGCTGGACATCCACGGTTGAAGACAACACAATCACGCTCACAGCGAATGCTCGTCAGGAACTTACCTACGGCACTGTATATAAGATCGCTGGAACCGTCAGCGATAGCGATGGTAACAAAACTAAAGTTGAAATTATTTTTACAACCGAATAAGAGTTATCGGGTTTCGCTTCGCTCTACCCATAGGTGTAGAGTTAAGGATATATCCCATTGTTGGAGGGCTTTGTAAGCCCGATGCATAGTAGCAGGCACGCTCCGCGTGCCGTCCGCCCGTAAAAAGGTTACGGCACACGGAGTGTGCCTACTACTATGCAGACATGATTCATCGGGGTTGAAAACCCGCTGAATGCCAAAAGTGCATGCTGCGTTGATTCACTCCAACAAGATACATATTCTAAAATTGACAGCTATGGGTTTCGTAAACTTTATCCGACCTACGAAGAAATACCACTGCGTGATCTGCGAAGTGGTCAGAACCATTCAATTGTCGAGTTTCTCCCAATTAATTATATTGTAGGAGGGAACTCCGATTCCCGACTACCATTGTGTTTTGTCGCAATTCGGAAATCGGAGATCGCTCCTACAAGAAGAAATCTATGTAGCCTGTGCGATTACTGGAGAATTGAATGGCTCCACACGAGAGAACGAAACGGTTGAAAATAGCGTTAGGGTATTATATATTTGACATGATGCTAACTTATGCGTATTGATCAAGGAAAATTATGCGTAGATATACTCTCATTGTCGTCATGTGCCTGCTGATGTGCATGGTGTCAGCAGAACAGATAACCGCCACAGTCTTTTTGGAGATGACAGATAAGGACGGTACACCTCTCCGTGTCGGGAGCGGGTTCTTCGTTACAGATACGTTGGTTGCGACAAATGCCCATGTAATTAGGGGTGCGGCGGCTGGCACAGCAACGTTAGTCGGTAAGGATGGCAGGTATGTGGTTGAGAACGTTGTGGCTGTAGACCCGAAGACTGAGCTAATGTTGCTAAGAGTTGCGGCATTCCGTGCTACGCCGCTTGCGATGGGCAATAGCGATGCAGTCAAAATTGGCGATAGGGTGCATGTTGCAAACAGTGATCCGAAAGGTTCGGAAGGTATCATCAGTGGTTGGTATGGCGCGTACACGGAAGAATACTTTGAAGTGACAACGGCATTTTCACCGATGCACAGTGGTGCTCCCGCACTAAATAGCAAAGGAGAAGTGATAGGCGTTTACTTCAAACCTGTCGGAAACGGACAGGAACGCAATTTTATTATACCTTCAAACGCACTGATAGCGTTGCTAAACAAGACACATCGTGCTAAACCATTATGGGGACGAAATCCGCTCGGCAATCTATCTGCCGAGTATTTTTATAAGTCGGGTAGGGCGCATTTCAAGTTAAAGGATTATCGGGCTGCCATATCTGACTTCACAACGGTTATTGCCTACAAGCCGGATGACGCTACGGCATACTACAGACGTGGAAATTCAAAATATGAACTCAAACAATACGCAGCCGCGCTTCTGGATTATGACACTGCGATAAGACTCAAGCCTGATTATGCCTACGCTTACAACAATCGCGGGAATACGAAGCAGGCACTTAAACAATATGATGCTGCCATTGTGGATTATAATACTTCCATTAAATTTAACCCCAAAAATGCGTTTCCTTACAATAATCGTGGAAATGCGAAAAAATATCTCAGGCAATATGATGCTGCCATTGCGGATTATAATGCTGCAATAAAAGTAAAACCTGATTACGCCCATGCCTACAACAATCGCGGGAATATGTGGCTTGATCGCAGACAGTATGATGCTGCGATTGCGGACTATAACACTGCCATAAAACTTGATCCTGATTATGCACATCCTTACAATAATCGCGGACTTGCCAACATAAACCTCAAAAACTATACGATTGCCATTCAGGATTTAGACATTGCGATAAAACTTGATCCTGATTATGCAAATGCCTATTACAATCGTGGCAGAGCAAAATATGAACTCGGACATTACGCTGAGGCTGTCGCCGATTTTGACATGTCAATTCACCATAAACGGATTTATTGGGATGACTACTATTATCGTGGAAGTGCGAAATATGAACTTGGGCAACATGCGGATGCGATTGTTGATTTTAATATGTCAATTCAACTTATTCCGAATAATGCTAATGCCTTCCACAATCGCGGTAAAGCGAAGGCAGCACTTGAACAATACAAGGCTGCTATTGAGGATTATGATAAGGCAATTAAATTAGGAGGTCAATCTGATTTCTACTACAGTCGTGGAGATGCAAAGTCGAAACTTGGACAAAATGATGCCGCTATTTCGGATTATGCGAATGCTGTCTATAACCGTGGAATGACGAATAAAATTGAAGGGCAGATTGCAGAGGCAAAACAAGATTTCAAAGCAGCTATAAGGCTCGCGGAACAGATAAACGATTTTTCCATCAAAGCACAGGCAGAGCGGATGCTTCGGGAGTTGGAGTAAGGTTGGGTTTACACAGATTGTTTTCGTGCTGTGTATACATGTATACGCCTGCGACAATATGGCGCGTTTACAAAACGCGCCTACCGTTGGGTGAAAAAAATCTAATAATTATGTGCTTAAAAGGTAGGTAGCATTCATCAGCATGTTGTATACTACCGTCGTGAATAATGCTGACGGTTATGATGGAAAATCTATGAAATACCAAAGTCTGTTAGAAGATTTGAGATACCTTCTTTTCTCATTCAGAGGTCGCATCACTCGTAGTGAATGGTGGATATATGTTTTATTGAGGGCTGGGGTGTTTCTTGTTCCTGCTGTTATTCTTCTAATTAAGAAGGGGACAAGTGGTATCCCTAACGTCTATGGACTTACAAATCTCTGGGAGTTTTTCGAATATGCACAAGACAACCTGACATCGTTAGCAGATGCTAAACTTTATGTTTCACTGTTTTTGACCTTTTTTCTGATGTTCATTGACGCAGCCGCTATTACCAAACGATTTCATGACATCAATTTATCAGGATGGTTGGTGCTATTGGGATGCGTCCCGATATTTGGACCTTTTTACATCATGATTTATTGTGGCTTCATCAAAGGCACACAAGGCGATAATCGGTATGGGAAAAACCTTTACCGAGACATATCCGAAGATCAAACTATGCCGCAGCCGCAGGCGGAAGGATAACTAATAAAATGTTAGAACTACAAAAGGAACTTTCTCATGCTAAAAAATACATACTGGATGGTTTTGCTCGTTATTATTTGTGTTGTTCTCTTCGGTTGTGTCAATGAAAGGTCAGACTATGATATTGATGAAATCGTTGATGAGCTTGTGGAAAGCACAAAGCACCACGCGGAACAACCGATGGCAGACAAACCCGAAGACAAAAAGACCGACCCCATCCCCGCAGAACAAACGGATGCAGTTGAGGAGGTGCGCGTTTCACCTCACGGTTTCGGTCCATACCCTGATATACCCGCAGATTTTCCGAGACAGGATATTTTTGAACAAGGCGGTCAAGGTCCAAACTTTGAGTTGATGGATCGTGTTTGGTTAGAGTTATGGAAACGGGGTGTCCGTGGTATCTCTGGCATGTCAATATCACATAACAATGGATTGGTTTACCCGACAATTCGGGGGATTGCGTATGCTGACTGGGAACCGCGTTGGGAACTCTTTGGATTTGGTTTCGGGAAAAGATACTCGGGGTGGAGTGGACATCCAGGTGACTTTCCCAGAGACCCTGATATAGGTAGACCCAAAATGCCACGGGGTATCAAAATCTTTGATATGTCTGAAGGGATTGATCCTTACAAACTTTTAGATTTGCCAAAAGAAGGGGAAGTTACGGAATGAAACGCCCAATTTTTCAAGTGCATGGTCCCCCTGAAAAACGTAGATATTTCTACGGCACACTTCTCATTATACTGGGATCATTTGATCATCGCGACACCTCTCGTATGCGGCGCGTTTTGTAAACGCGCTATTTTTTGTCAGAATCGCGGAAGGCACGGATGACACGGAAGAACGCGGATTATGGATTTGGTAATACCAAATGGTTTTTCAAAAGATTGGAGTCTCGTAGGTCGGGTAGAGCAACGCGAAACCCGACACAGAGGCATTCGGCTATCGGCTGTCAGCCATCAGTAGAGGGAATGTTGTAAACGCGCCGTTGTCTGAACCAAGATTAGCAGGATTGTCCGAAATCAGTGTATACATGTATATTTTTATACGCGTATACATGTATACAATTATACGTGTCGGGTTTCGTAAACTCTACCCGACCTACGACCTGACTGACTGCCAATAGCCAATAATTACCCCTTTCATCGCTAACTTGTGATATAATACGAACCCAAAGCAATCCCCACCGAATGAGGATCACGCTCATGCAAAAAATACTGACTCTGATTTTTGCGATTGGGCTAACGATATGTGTTTTTACCCAAAATAGTATTGCCCAAGACTACACCTGATGGCATCTACCCGAAGGTGCAAAAATGCGGATCGGTAAAGCCGCGATAACGGGAAATGCCACCTATTCCCCTGATGGAAAACATTTACCGTTAGCGTGAAATAGTGATATTTGGGTCTACAATCCACAGACTGGTGAAGAACTTGACTTATACACAGGGCATACAGATGAGGTGGTCAGCGTTGCGTATAGCCCAGATGGACACACATTGGCAAGTGGCAGTAGAGACAAAACCATTCGTTTGTGGAATGTGGACAAAGGCGAGCATATCCGCACGCTATCGAGGCATAAGGGCCCGGTGCTCAGCGTGTCATTTAGTCCGGATGGACATAGCATTGTTAGTGGCAGTGCCGATGACACCCTCCGTCTGTGGGATGTGCAAACGGGAGAACATATCCGCACGCTAAAGGGGCATAAAAGCTCAGTCTATAGCGTGTCGTTTAGTCCCGATGGACATAGCATCGTTAGTGGCAGCATGGACGGGACTATCCGTCTGTGGAATGTGAACACAGGCGGACATATACGGACGCTAAAGAGGCATAGGGGTGGTGTCTTTAGCGTATCGTTTAGTCCGGATGGAAAAACTATCGCAAGTGGTTGTAAAAACAAAATTGTCTATCTATGGGATGTGGACACAGGCGAACTAATCCGCACGCTTACAGGGCATACAGCATCAGTCTATAGTATAGCGTTCAGTCCCGATGGCAACACAATCGCAAGCGGCAGTTGGGACGGCACTGTGATCTTGTGGGACCTCACAGTTGATATTGCAGATTAGGAATATGACTTGGATAGGGCAATGTAGGCGCGTTTTATAAAAGCGCCGCGTCTTGACCTCGGATGGTATAAAAAGCGCGTTTTTAAAAACCGCCTACCTTTGGGTAATAAATCGGGTTGAAAACCCCTCCAACAAGAAAGGATCGCGCTCAGAAACTACTTGTTTTCGGTATTGTACCTAACTTTTCATGCTAAATTGACGCCTATAGGTGTCGCACTCGAGACTTGACCTACGCGCTTGTATACATGTATACGCGTATAAAAGTATACATGTATACACAGGCAGGAGAAAAGCAGATAATATCGGCGTTGAAAAGCCTCCCTCTGTGTCAGTAAATTTACAACCACAATTTTTTTTCTGACTTTGCACCCTTTCACGCTCAAAAAGGTATCTTTATAATTAAAGGGGTAGGTAATACTGCGAGTCAAATAGATTTCGGTTAGCACTTTTCATAATGGAGAATTCTGATGAACGATGTCCAACTCATTCGTAAAATTTTGTCAGGCGACGATGCGGCATTTAGTGCATTAGTCCAGAAGTATGAAAAGAGTGTGCATGCATTCGCATGGCGAGAAATTGGGGATTACCACTTCGCTGAGGAGATTACCCAAGACACTTTCATCCAAGTATATAAAAATCTTGCGACACTCAGAAATCCTAATCTGTTTGCTGGATGGTTGCATGTGATTGCAAAACGCCTCTGTATAAAATGGAATCAAAAAAGGAGACCAACGTTTCAGTCATTAGAGGACACGCCTATGGAAGAAATAGAAGAGCATTCTTACAACGCGTATACATCGGAGCAGCACGAAACACAAGCCATTGAAAATCGACTTGAGAGGGTCAAGAAACTCTTGGAGAAACTGCCTGAAAGTGAACGGACAGTCATAACACTTTACTATTTGGGCGAAATGACGACCAGAGAGATCAGCAAATTCTTGGGTGTATCCGTGAACACGATCAAAAGTCGGCTTCGCCGTGCGCGAATGCGTCTACAAGAAGAGAATCCACAACCGCTGGAGATATTCAGCACCGTCAAATTTACGACAAGCCTAACGGAAAGCATTATGCAACAGGTAGCAGACATAAAACAAACACCGATTCCGACTGTGAAACCGTCGCCACCGTGGGCGGTTTTCGGTAGCGCTGCGGCGATATTGATTATGGCGATTATAGGTCTCAGTAATCATCACCTGTTCAGCTTTCAGGAGCCGTATAGTTTGGATGCACAATCTGAACCGAAGATAGAAATTGTTGATGCACCTACCTTGTTTGAAACGAGCATAAAACGAACTCCTCAAAATCAGCCAACGCGCATAGGTGCTATAGAAATTGCACAAGAGGGGACAGAGACAGAAACCAAGGATAAAACAAAGGTAAATCTTGATTTTGACGCAATTCTGGCGGGTATCAAACAAAATGATGAAAAGGTTAAGTCCGGTGAAGGCAGAACCGTTTTCACCTATGAAAGTTTTACAGAACTTGGTGATCTAAAAGAAAGTAGGACGTTGAAAACACATCTTATTTTTGATGAACACCAGAATCGGGTACGCATGCGATTGGCTGAAAGTGTTTCACTCCAAAGGATTCTCATACCGAGGACAATCCTTATCGTCACCGAAAAAGGAGCTTTTAGGGTTGAACAGGTAATAATAGACCATAAACCGAGATATGGCTTTGAAAAAAGAAATAATTTGCCTTTGATCCGGCATTACTATGCACCGAGACGGTGGGCTCGTATTTCTGACACAGAAGATTTAGCAACCTCTTTGAAGGAATCAAATTACCAAATCCTGACGCGTGAGATGCTTGATGGTATTCCGTGTTATGTGTTAGAAGGAAAAAAAGAACCTCCACCTGGGGCGGAACAACAGATACCGGAAATTTCACGAATTTGGATTGCGCCTGAGCACGGATTTCGTATTCAAAAACGTGAACGTAGGTGGACTTCAAAAAAAGAGAATCTTGAAGGTGGTGTAGAGAAAGGCACACCTTTTGTCTCCCGCAACACTTTTTCTTATCAACAAATCGGAGACGTGTGGCTTCTTAAGTCTACAAAGCTGGAAACCGCGCAGATTGATCCTGATGGGAAAGAACACATCACCTCCCGAATAACGCTGGAATTACAGGACTTCAAGATAAACCATGCTGTTCCGCCTGAAACATTCGATTTTGACATTCCTGATGACGCTAAGATCACGGTTGACGGATTTGATGAAAGAATGTCAAAACAAGCGTTCCTTGAGTGGTATGAGCAACAGTAGGCGTGGCATCTCTCTCAAGATAGGCGCGTTTGGTATCCGCGGCACCTCCCCAAGGTAGGCGCGTTTTGTAAACGCGCTTTTTTGTCAGAATCGCGGATTTAGCGGATGACACCAAATCAACGGTATGAATGCCATTTAGGCATTCCCCGGATGACGCGGATTATTGACTTGGCATATCAGACTCTTTTTATTATGATTACGTTATACTTGTCTGTAAGATTTTTCAGAAACGCTTAGACGTGAGAATAACCTAATCCGCGTTTTCCGCGTCATCCGCGTCATCCGTGATTCTGACAAAAAAGCGCGTTTACAAAACGCGCCTACCTTTGGTGGAGGAACGCGTTTACAACATTCCCTCTACTGATGGCTGACAACCGATAGCCGAATGCTTCTATGTCGGGTTTCATCCCTCAACCCGACCTACAATATGTTATGACAATTTGTCAATTAGAAATGGTATAAAATAGTTCCAAATTTTTAGAGTCAAATATGACTATTATTGTCATAATAAGCCTGCCGATCCAGTCATAACAAAGGATCGTAGCACATTACAAAAT
>JAPPMR010000957.1 GCA_028818995.1 Candidatus Poribacteria bacterium
TTATGTAAATAAGTTCACATATATTCTGTAGGAGCGATCTCCGAATCGCGACGAACCTCGCTGGTAGTCGGGAATCGGAGATCCCTCCTACAACTCATAAGTAAAGTTAATTGTAGAATCCACTATAATAGAACCAGACCAAAAATCTTGAGCAAACATGTTAGGTGAGAATGTTGAAATTACTTGACAAAAAACGGCAGAGAATCCAAGAAATTAAAAGCACACTGAAAACCGAGTATGTCGCTGAAAATTATACCAATTTCGCCATAATTATTGAAAAATCGGCAAAGTCGGAAAGTCCGAAATTTAAAATTAATACCTTAATAAAAAATCCTTTCTAAATCCAGTCAGGTATTGAGTTCAGAGCAATTTTCAAAAAGTTACCATGGTAACAAAAAAGTTACCAAATGGTAACTTTTGAGTAGCAGCAATTTCCACATTGCGGTCATAGCATCAACGAATTGCTACTTCATAACTCAAACGGATAATATATAGACAATTGAATGCCTCTGTGAAAAATTCTGTTTCTCCTTGTCTATTGCTCATGTTAATGCTATTATAATCGCAAAAGTTTTTATTCGGAGAACGTTTATGAGACTAACACAAGAACAGAAAGACACTTACCGTACAAGGGGGGTCTTGGTGGTCAAAAATGCTTTGACAGATGAAGACACCCAAGCGGTTATAGACGAAATTGAAGATTGGATTTCAGAACGCGCCAACGCATTACATCAGGAAGGGAAGATTGAAAACCTTTACGAAGATGAACCTTTTGAGAAGCGATTCGGAAAACTCCTTGCACAGTCTGGCGAAATCGGAAGCGGGATGGACATTATGCACTATCGGGGCAAAGCCATCTTTGAGTTCATGAGAAACGACAACCTGCTTGATGTCATAGAAGGAATTGTCGGTCCCGAAATTACATGCAACCCGATTCAGCATGTGCGCGCGAAACCACCAGTGATTGATGGAAACGCAAGCTGGGCGGGGGGCGTGCCGTGGCACCAAGATGCTGGCGTTATGATGGAGGAGGCGGAAGGTTCAAATGTCGTTACCTGTTGGCTTCCTTTAGGCGATAGCACAATTGAAATGGGATGCCTTGAAGCGTTGCCCGGTATTACAGAAGATATTGGATACCTCACACACCAGAAAGAAGGCGGTACCATGATTGTGCCAGATCTAATGCCAGATACTGAACCGATGATGCTGGAATGTTATCGAGGTGACATCATCTTACTGAGTCGCTTTACGCCGCACCGTTCGCAACCGAACAAATCAGACCGATGCCGTTGGTCGTTAGATCTGCGTTTTCAAACAACAGGACATCATACGGGTAGAACAGCACACCCAGATTTTATTGTCCGTAGCAGTAAGAATCCTGAATCTGTACTGACAGATCACGCGGAGTGGTGTCATCTGTGGGTAGACGCATTTGAAAACCCACGTGGCGTTGCTAAACATCGATCTATATAACCATAGGCAGATATTTGCACACCTCAAATCAATTTGTTGTATTAAATCTGTTTGCGTGATAAAATAAGTCACACATAAGATTAAACAATGTAGAACAAGGATCGGAGAACACCAATAGTTCTCTTTTCTATTAACACATAGGAGGTTAATTTTGTATAGATTTATCACATTTATCCTAAGTCTACTACTTGTCTTAGGGTTCAATATGCTCGGTTCAGCAGAGATCACAGAGGATATGGTTGTCGCTGCATGGTTATTTGATGGCGATGCCAAAGATTTTTCTGGAAATGGATTTGACGGTGAATCTCAGGGTGGAAAATATGTTGATGGTCAAATCGGTAAAGCGATTGAGTTGAACGGTACGAACGAATGGGTTAACATCAACAAGAGGTTGGGTTCGTTTGAGGAAATCACGTTTACACACTGGGTCAAATGCACTGGACGTGAAAATGGTTGGCGTGTCTTCTATAACGTTAACGGTTGGAAAGCAGGTGATATCCATTATCAGCTGCATCCGAACAATAAAGTTGAATTTTCTATTCACAGTAACCCTGGTGGCAACGATAAATTCGCTAACTTCGCTGTATCAGGCGGCGAAATGAACAAATGGATACATATTGCAACCGCTTATAGCGCGAAGGAAGGGAAAATCCGTTTTTACATCAATGGTGAACTTGACGCTGAGAGCGATTGGGGTAATAACCCTGGTGTGCTTGACCCCGGCAGAATCGGCGACTGGAACGGTAGTCGACAGTGGCAAGGTCTCCTTGATGAATTCGTCATCTTCAACACCGTATTGAGCGAAGATGATATTAAATCTGTTATGAACGATGGGATAGAAGGCGGTCTTGCCGTTGATCCAAAAGAGAAACTGGCTGTCACATGGGGTAGCCTTAAGAAATAGGTATAACCTTCAAGCATTTATCTATTAATGCTGCAGTAAGAACCAAACCGCGTAGACTCAACACTGCACACTAATAATCAACTCAAGTTAGGGCGGACGCAACATCCGCCCTTCAGCATTCCTCAATAAAAACCAAATATCCTGAAAAATCAGCAGAGGTATTCAATTCTCCAGTAATTTCACATTTTATTATAAGCCTTTTCTTGTAGGAGCGATATCCGAATCGCGACGAAAACATTGGTATCGGGAATCGGAGTTCCCTCCTACAATATAATTAATTGGGAGAAACTCGACAATTGAATGGCTATGGAAAAATCAGTTGAATTCTCAACTGAAATCTTATATAATTTCATTATCTAATAGACACTAATTTACTCATAAATTGATACAAACACAGAAACTTGGAGGTGTTTATCATGTTTTTTTGGCCTGACCCGATTTACTTTGTATTTCTCGCGCCCGGACTTGCACTATCTCTATATGCGACATGGAAGACAAAATCAACGTTTTCAAAATATTCAAAAATTGGCTCTCGCAATCGGATGACAGGCGCACAGGCAGCAGCGCTCATGCTGCAAAGAAACGGCATTGATGGCGTCAAAATTGAACACACAGGCGGGTGGCTAAGCGATCATTATGATCCTCGCAAAAAAGTGCTACGGTTGTCTAACGATGTGTATTCAAGCCATTCGCTGTCTGCAATTGGCGTTGCATGCCATGAAGCGGGACACGCAATGCAGGACGCACACGGATATGCAATGTTAAACCTCCGCAGCACGCTTGTGCCTGTTACAAATTTCAGTTCAATGTTTTCTTATATTCTAATAATGGTGGGTTTGTTCATTCAACCATTCATGTTGCTTGGGGTGGCACTGTTTACGGTAGGTGTCGTATTTACACTGGTAACACTCCCAGTGGAATGGGATGCAAGTAGACGCGCCAGAATTGCGATGGACGAAGCAGGAATGCTTGCCCCAGAAGAAAGTCGTCAAGCGAGCAAAGTGCTCAATGCTGCGTTTTTAACCTATCTTGCGGCAGCTGTTACGAGCTTATTAACGCTTCTGTACTTTCTATTCCGTTTAGGGCTTTTGGGTGGTGATGAGTAGATTTTTGGAAGTTGGCGCGGCATGGAACCGCGCCTATTGTAGGGTTGACGATTTAACCTTTGCTTTCAATATCTACACCAGGCCACTGATCATCGCGTTCGGTAATATCAACGACAATCCCGTCTGGATCTTCAACTTTGAAAGCAATAGATGGTAATTCATCGGAATTCGCGTCGTAAGGTTTGGTGCCATCTAAACCTTCCCAAGTAATTTCAAATCCGAGTTTTTCACATCGTTGTGCTGCTTCTCGCAAATCCGGAACACGGACACCGATGTGGAGATAGTCTAACATTCCTCCGACATGTTGAGGACGGTCGGGACCGTTATGTTGAAACACACGGAAATTGTGGTAACCGTCAGTCAGATCGTAGCATCCATTCTTCGTTGAGGAAATCCGTAATCCGAGCGCATCGCGCCAGAAACGGATGCTTTTTTCAAGATTTGTTGTGCGGACACCGATGTGTACAAGTGTTGTTGACATGGAAAATCTCCTTTTTTAAGGCATGTAAGATATTACGAAATTTGCCTATGGTTTTAAACCCATACAGTTGGTTCTCTATCTTCAGCACGGTGTTCAAAAAGTAATTTAACATCATCAGGAAACTCATCAAACGTTTCACCGGGAATCGTGGCAGTATTAACACCAAAAAGTTCCAAATTCAACCACCACGGAGCATATCGGACGACAACAGCGGTTCGACGACCATCGCTCGGATTTTCGGCATTAGAATGCCAAATCCGACTGTCCATGATAAGCACACTGCCCGCACTACCAACGGCTTGCATTTCGCCCTCAAGTGGGTTGCGATCTCCGATACCATCTTCTTTACCGCGCGGGTTCCTAAGGTCAACATGTGATTTCGGAACAATCCAAGTGCCACCATTTTCTGTCGTAAAATCGGTGAGCATCCAGAGCGTGGTAATACCGATAACGGCAGTTGGAAAAGGTTGGGTGATATGCCATTTCTGGTTCAAGTCATACGGAAAATCGGAGTGATATGCACGCACCAATTGATAATGTGGTGGGCGAATCTTATACTCTGTTTGGGATATGCGGACTTGCGGTCCCAATAATTCTCGGATAACCGCGAGGAGGCGTTCATTTGCCAGATGTGATGCAAAGTTCGGCATAAAACTTATGACATTGCGTTCCCATCTGCCATTATCTTTACTATATTCATTATAATCCGCTTCGGAGGTTTCTACCTCTTCGCGAACTGAATCTACTACGTCTGCGGGGACAACATCTTCTAATACGCACCAACCTTCTTCACGCATCTGCGTAACATAAGGGTTGATGGTTTCTGATAGATTTTCTGTGGTCATTCTACTTCTCCTTTAGAATAACGAAATTAGAAGGATAATAGAGTTTAATAAATTGTACGGCAATCAAATACGTTCCTTATTATGGTGAATTGCTGCCTTAATAAGTGGCGTAAGACGCATAATTTTGCCTAATGAACCAGCGATGCCGATCTCGCGTGTTGTAATCGCGCCCATAACATTGAGTTCGCCTGTCCAAAATTTGTGTGCTACATCTCCTGTCATCGTCAGTTCTACATCTGGCGTAACGTCAGAACAAGTATCACGAGAAATGGTATATTCCCCATTCGCTGCGGTTAAGGTCATAACACAATCGGGCATACTGTAATTAAATTGGACGCTTAAATTGAGCGATTTTAACGCCTCTTGCGCTTCCGGTAAGGTGGCAATTTCTTCAAAAAGGTCGCTGATATAACTATAAAGTTGGTCTGATGTTTCAAATATAGCCATAGTTTGCGGTATAGCATAACTTATAATACACAAGAAGGTCAAATTAAAAATGAATATGAAACCTCCTCAAAATTTTGTTGATGACATTGAAACAATGCTGAATTCCCACGGCAAGGATCAAGTTACCGGAACAATACGAGATTTTTATGGTCCGAATAATCTCCGATACAAATTGCCTATTGGACATATAGATATAATTCAAACACGTTCTCACATTTCACATATATTTTTTAACGACGATTCCAAATTTTATGAACCCCCATTCACCCCACAGACCGAGTCGCTAAGACGCACAAAGAATATTTTAGACCGGTATTTTGATGGCGAGTCGGTAGATTTCAGAGAGATCCCTGTTAAAATAGAGATGGGAACAGACTTTCAGAATTCGGTTTGGAACACTATTCATCAAATTCCGTATGGTGAGGTGCGCAGCTACAAATGGATTGCTGAACAAATTGGCAGACCAAAGGCAGTTCGCGCTGTAGGAAATGCTACTGGAAGCAATCCGATAACAATCATAATTCCATGTCATCGTGTAATTGGGAGCAATGGCAATTTAGGTGGTTATGGAGGTGGTCTTGATCGAAAACGGCAATTTTTAACACTTGAAGGATACCCGGTTGAGGTGTTGCAAAAACCGCGTGAGAGGTCTTGATTGTGGAAAATAAGAAGTATAAGGGCAAATCAACCGAGGCTATTCATGCAGGAGAAGCGTTACCGGTATTGCCAACGGGCGCGCAAGATCAACAGGCAGGAAAAACCGGAATTCCGTTGCTACCTCCTATCTATCAAAATAGTACCTTTCGCTTTCAAACAGCGGAGGAATGTGCATCAGCATTCATTGATGAAGAGAGCGGTTACGTCTATACCCGATGGGGTAACCCTACGCAGAACGTGTTAGAGCAGAAACTTGCAGTGCTTGAGGCAGGAGAATCTGCATTAGCAACTGCTTCAGGGATGGGAGCGATTAGCACAGCGTTACTTACCGCCTTAGCCGATGGTGGTCATGTTGTTGCCATGGAAAACCTTTATTCCGCCACGTACAACTTGTTGAATGAAGAACTACCGCGGATGGGGTTTGAAACGACGTTTGTAGATGCCACAGACCCCAACAAAGTTGAAAGCGCGATTCGTCCTGATACTAAGGTTATCTACCTTGAAAGTCCTACCAATCCGTTACTCAAACTTGTTGACCTTGCTGCTTGTGCTGAGATTGCCAAAGCACATAATATAACCTCAATCATTGATAATACGTTTGCAACACCATGCAGTCAGCAACCGATTGCGCTTGATATTGACGTAGTGCTTCACAGTATGACAAAATACTTGAGCGGTAACGGGGCAGTTATCGCGGGTGCAATAGTCGGAGAAAAAGAATTTATTGTGCGCGCACAAAAAGGCGCATTACGCAACTTCGGTGCGGTAATAAGTCCATTCAATGCATGGCTCACACTGCTCGGTATACCCACCTTGCCGCTTCGGTTTGCGCGACACTGTGAAAACGCAGCACATATCGCAGCGTTTCTTGAGACACATCCAGCAGTCGCGTGGGTTCGTTATCCGGGTTTGCCCAATCATCCACAGCATGACCTTGCTAAACGTCAGATGAACGGGTTTGGCGGTATGATAACGATGGAACTTAAAGGAGGGCGTGCCGCAGGCGAAAAGTTTGTGAATCAACTTCAAATTTGTGCACTTGCAGTGAGTTTGGGTGATGTGCGTACCTTAGTTTGTCATCCTGCATCAACGACACATTCACACATTCCAACCGAAGTGCGGCAGCAGACTGGTATCACGGATGGCTTGGTTCGGTTTTCAATTGGTTTAGAAGATAGTGAAGATATTATTGCTGACCTTGAACAAGCGTTGGAGACACTGCCTACATAAGTAAACGTGAGTCCGGCAAGACATCTTTGTGGAGCACTTTGTAAGCGCGATCTATTACCCCAAAGTATGCGCGTTTTGTAAACGCGCCGATAATAGACCTAAGAAGCAAAAAATAGCGCGTTTACAAAACGCGCATACAAGTGGATGTCCACATATTTGTCCTATTCACCTAAATGCTCTGCTTTGAGCATCTGTACATAATTTTCAGTGATCCTACGCGATTCATGTGCAGTATTTTGATGCGGTTCAGGAAAATCAGCGATCAGTTTTTCGTACGCTTCTACCGCCTGTTTCATATTCTTATTTTCTTCATGGATTTTTCCAACCCTATATTGCGCCTGTAACCGGGAGTCGTAATCATGCGTCGGGTCATCTGCAAAATTCTGATACACTTCAATTGCAAGAGCGGTATTCTTGTTATCTTCAGCAATCTGACCGATATAAAATTTCGCGGTCATAGCGATCGCGTTATTCGGATAGTTTTCTATTGCCCCCTCAAGACGAGCGATAGATTCATCGTAATCTTTATAAAGGTGGTATGCCCATCCTATGTAGAAATGCGCATCTTGACCAACCTGAGTATCAGGATATAGATCAATCACCTGTTGGTACCAGGTGATAGCTTCCTTATATTTTGCCTCTGCTTCCCCATATTTTGCCTTTGCTTCCTTAGGTTTGTCTTCCACTTCCTTAAATTTCGCTTCCGTTTCTGTAATTTGCCCTTCACCAAAATAGGTTTGCGCGATACCGAAACTTGCACGTGGTGCATATTCCGTATCCCCAGCATCTGCTATATTTTTGAATTCAACTCTCGCATCCTCATAATTCTTTTGCCCAAGGTGAATCCATCCAATATTGTATAAAATTCGAAAAATAATCGGACTATTGCCGAGTTCTATTTTGAGATTTTCAAGTTGGTTGAGTGCGATATTTACATCATTTCTCCCGTAGTAACACATCGCCGCGTTAATCTGTGCATCCTCTTGAAGAACACTACCAGGGTAAGTCGCTATTAATTGGTTGAATAAAGCAAGTGCCCTGTCATAGTAGGCTGTAAGAGATTCAAGTGTACCGGTTTTCTCTAATTCCCTCGCAATCTCATAGGTTGCAATGGCTATAGCGTACATTGCATCATCTGCCCATTCACTGTCTGGATATTCGCGTATTAATCGGCGATACAGTGCGAAACCCTCTTCATCTGTTCGAGGAAGTAAGCCAAGCTGATAAATGGCATCATCTGCCCATCGACTGTCCGGGTAATTCTCAAAAACTGCTCGGTAAGCTGCGCGCACTTTCCGCAAACGGTTTTTATCCGGTTCATCATACGTCACTGGTGGATTATTCATTTCTCGAACTTTACCCCAAGCTTTATCGGCATTTTCATAATACTGTGCATAATCATTAAAAGAATTTGTAATTCGTCCAATCCAAAATCCCGCAGCGATTGCTATGATAACGCATATTTCCGCGATTATGAACTTTTTCATTTATTTTCCCCTTTCGGATTACTAAATACGGTATATAAAATTGAATTTTAACAATGCATTTAAAACATGTCAAGTATGTTTAGCATAGGCGTGTAGTTTAAAGTTATAGATTTTGATGAGAGAATCACTATGCCTGATTATAAACCTTTAATAATCTATCTAATGGCTTTGAGCTGTGCCCAAGTGGTTGCTAACTTTCCATGTGGCTCCACATTTAAGTAGTTCCCACTATAAGTTAAGTGGTGTCCATTACCAGAAGCATCACGCCACTTCGAATTAGGAGTTCCATCAAAATCAAAGTGCCACAGTGCCACTGTATGTTCGTCTGGTTCAAAGGGACCTGTCGGCATCTCAATCGTCCCTTTCCAAGATTTCTGGTCTAAATTCTCTCTTGGATAACGATCAATGTTTGAAATTCGGATCTCGTCAATCAACCCTCCTGTGAACGGTGTCCAATAAGGTCGTCCAAAAAATGGTTCGTTAGGGATAGTTCCAACAGGCGCTGGAACGCCACCACCAATGTGGAAAGAAGAAAAACTATTAAGAACGCCAATGAATATAGTACGCCCTAATTTGGCTTTACCCCATAGGTTATTGTTAATGACCTTCTGTCGATATCGTTCTACCGTAAAAGCAACGTAATGCCATTGGTTTATGGGCAAATCTACTTTTCCGATGGAAGTACCAACTATTGAACTCTTTAAATTAAAAATTACGTTATTGGCAATAAAAGAAATATATATGTCGTAACTCCCTGATTTATTAATCAGATTCCATCGTTCACTTGGTTCAATTCTCATTTTATCATAAGGTTTCATTGCACGTTTCATATAAAACCAAAACTCAATCGTGAAAGCGCCACTTTCATGAAAGTTTGCATCAAAGTCATCGTGATCAGGAACAAACGCGTAGTCACCAGGATTGTATATTTCAAAATATCCGCCGCCAGCAGGAGACAGTGGCACAGTATCTGAGTAGACACATGCACACACCGTAAAGAAAAGAACAACAGCAAGCGAACGCATTCTAAATCTCCTCTACTGAAGAACTTTTTAAGCCCGATTTTATGTATAAAAAAACCTATTTTCTTCAGAACAGAACTGACATAATCTATTCACTATTAAGAACGAGCAATTTGTATGCCAAATCCAAAACCGATAATATACCGAATTATCAACCTTAAAATCTATTACTGCACAAAAATGTGCAACCCCTGTTTACGCTTGCACAATATGGGGCATCCTCAAACTTGAATCACTATATCTTTCAGAATCCCAACTATCCGCAAATTTTGAATGATAATTAAACCAATTAGTGTTATACTATTTTACGACTATTGAAAGTGCAAGACTTTACTGTATGAAACTTTTCAAACAACAGGATAAAACACGACACTATGAACCTTCCATTAACTTTATTTATTACTGCCACAGTATTTACTTCATCTGCAACATCTGCCGATACCATTCAGAAACCAACCGAACCCCCACCGACCATTCGAGAAAACTTTGAGTTACCATCTTTTTATCAACAGTGGATTGATGTGGGCGGGTTACCTGTTGTCGCATCGGAGAAGGTGAATCCGCACGCTATGCGGGAAGCAGCATGGCTTATACAGCAAGTTATAGGACACCGTCCAGATTTATTAAAAGCACTTGCGGAAAACAGTGTTCGGTTCTCTGTTATGTCTTTCAACGAGATGACAACACAGATACCTGAGCATAGCGACCTAAAACCCGATTTTTATTGGGATCGGCGGGCACGTGGTTTGGGGGCAACATCTGCACGTCCATCAGTCAGTTGTGGTGAAGAAAATCTGCTCAATTATCCGGGGGACCCTTACGGGACTGAGAATATTCTTATTCATGAGTTCGCTCATGCAATACATCAAATGGGGCTCAGCACTGTTGACCCAGATTTTGATAAAAGGTTGAAGCAGTTGTATGAAGCAGCCATGGAGAAAGACTTGTGGAAAGGCACTTACGCCTCCACAAACAAAGAGGAGTATTGGGCTGAAGGCACACAATCATGGTTCAATACGAACCGTGAAAACGATGCACAACATAACCATGTCAGTAAACGGGGAATATTAAAAGAATATGATCCTGACTTGGCAGAACTGCTCACGGATATTTATGGAGATACTGGCTGGCGGTATACTGACGCTGTCAAACGCCTCAATCTACCACATTTGCAAGGATATAATCCTGATAACGCACCAAAGTTTGCGTGGCCTGCAGAACTCACTTCGTCTTATGAACAGTTGTTTGACAAGAACTGTGAGGGCAATGATAAATGGGTGAATTTAAACCGTTATGAACCGAACCAACTTTCAAATCTAAATTCTCACGATGGTGAGCATACTGCTGTCCTTTTCGTGAACAAAACCGAAGCAGATATTACCTATTATTGGATCGATGGTGACGGTAACGAGTCTTACCGAGGTCGTGCTGCTGCCGATGCATTCAGTATTCAACATACGCATGCCGGTCATATTTGGCTTGTCAAAGACCAAAATGAAGAAAACATCGCTGTTTTTCAAGCAAAAGAAATGACAGGAAGAGCCTTAATTGGAGAATAATACGATTATCAGTAAACTTATTTGGTGTTAACGGTGTTTAATTTTACCGAATCACGTGATATTTGAAAGATCGTATCATAACAAGTTTATTACTAATGAACTAACCATTTCAATTACTGTTTAAAATGAATCATTGGACAAAATGTATTCATTTAAACTATTAATTCTATTTATTTTGAAAGGAAAAGAAAATGAAAAAATTATGTTTTCGCATTTCAGTATTGGTATTAGCGTTATTAATGGTCTCTCCGATGTTTGCAGACAAGCACGAGAGTAGTATTCTTGACAAAGTTAAAAAACGGGGAAAATTAGTCTGTGGTGTAAACGGTGGTCTACCAGGTTTTGGGTTCCTTGCTGAAGATGGTAAATGGAGTGGCTTTGATACGGATTTTGGGCGCGCAATTGCAGCCGCAGTACTGGGGGATGCTGATAAAGTTGAATTTGTACCCCTAAATGCTGCCGAACGTTTCACCGCACTTCAATCGGGTGAAATAGATGTCCTAATCCGAAACACCACTTGGACTTTGGGGCGAGATACAGAACTGAATACTGACTTCACACCACCGACGTTCTACGATGGACAAGGATTCATGGTCCCTAAATCCCTCAATATAAAATCACTTGATCAGTTAGATGGAGCAAGCATTGGTGTTACCGCGGGCAGTACAACTGAGTTAAACCTTGCTGATACGATGCGTACCTTAGGCGTTAAGTATAATGAGGTGACCTATGAGGATATTGACACGCTTTACAGTAGCTACGATGCAGGCCGAGTGGATGCCGTTACCAGTGACAAGTCGCAGCTTGTTGCGCGTCGGAAAGATCTTAAGAATCCAGATGATCACGTTATTCTGGATATTACTGTCTCAAAGGAACCTTTGGGGCCCCTCACAATACACGGTGACAACAAATGGAATGATGTTGTGAGTTGGGTGGTCTATGCAACGTTCTTTGCAGAAGAACACGATATTACACAGAAGAATATCAAGACTTTTAAAACTGATAATCCGGAAATCAAACGTTTTTTGGGTGAATCTGGAGAAATAGGTAAAAAGCTTGGACTTCCTAAAGACTGGGCAAAACAGATTATTATTTCTGTTGGTAACTATGGCGAAATCTTTGAGCGTAACCTAACTCCGATCGGCTTACCTCGTGGTGTTAATAAACCTTGGACAGAAGGCGGTTTGCTTTATTCTATGCCCTTCCGTTAGGTTTTACGCATTTACTTGTAGACGTGCATACACAGCACGTCTACAAGTAAATTTCTATCTATTGTATAAAAATCAGGTGGATACACCGCCTTAGATAATCCCAATATAGAAGGAAACTTATGGCAAATTATCAAGGACTTGCACAACTCGTTTGGAATGTGGCAGATGATGTCCTCAGAGGACTGTTCAAACCACATGAATACGGTGACATCACCCTTCCGTTTCTGGTGCTGCGCCGATTAGACTGTATTTTAGAAGAAAACGGACGAAAAGAAGAAGCCATCAGAACCTACAATCAGTTTAAGGATCAAGTCCCCGAAGAATCCCTGCCACCGATTATCACAAGTAAGATAAAGACCAATTTCTACAACACCTCCAAGTATGACCTATCTCGATTGAAAGACGACCCAAATAACATATATCTCAACTTTGAGAACTACATCGGTGGATTCAGTCAGAACGTAAGCGATATTATTGAGAACTTCAATCTTGATCGGTTTATTGACCGGCTACACACAAACGACAGACTGTACATATTTTGTGATAAGTTTACCGAAGTTGATTTGCATCCCAATGAAGTGGATAACCGCACGATGGGATTGGTATTTGAAGAATTGCTCCGCAGATTCTCTGAAATGTCCAACGAAACCAGTGGGGAACACTACACTC
>JAPPMR010000228.1 GCA_028818995.1 Candidatus Poribacteria bacterium
ATACAAGAGAGATGGGTAGCTTAGTGTCTGTCGATTGTGATGTATCTGAATTGAATATTGGTGTGGTAATGATAATTATCTGTGAGATAATGAGAAATGACAAAACACAAAAATAGAGAAAATCCAATTTCTTGAATAGTTCTCTCTTTTTCATAAAGTATACGCAAACTACCATCATAGATGCTATGATGATGTAAACAAATAATTCTATTACCATCATTTTTCATAACCTAATATTGTTTTATCTGTTTTTACATAAATACCCCAGGACTTACGCAAAAGTCCGAAACAATCAGCAAAATTGAGATATATCACTAAAAAACGCACAATGAAGTGTGCTTGGTGAATGCGCCAAATCAACGGTATGAATGCCTTTTTGGCATTGTCCGCGTGGCATTCACATTAAACGCCGTAACGCCTGAAAACAAGCAAAATGCGTCCGTTCTATTAGTTACCATAAAACATAATAAACAATATTGAACAAATAATAAAATAAAGTCTATATGTAACTCAATTATAGGGTATTTTCAAAACAACAACAACAAAATTGTTGGTTTTACACAAAAAATCACAGAATATTTTAGAATATTACCTGGATTTTTTATAAAAAAAGTGGATATATCCTATTTTTAACCTTTTAGGACAGACGTAAATTGAGCAGAGATGGAGTATATTTTATCCAAAAATAGTCATTTAGATGTTTTTAACCCTTAAAGTCCCCTTATCAAGGGGACTTTAAGAGGAAATGCGTAAGTCCTGTACCCTCTAAATTTAGGAAGATGTTTCGTTTTGTTGGTTAGCCAGTTGAGTACGAAGTCGTTCTAACTCAGTTTCCAGTTCGCGTCTGCGTTCTGCCTCTTCTGCCACCATCGCTTCCGCTTTTTGTCTGCGTTCTGCTTCCTCTGCTGCCATCGCTTCGGCTTCCTCTCGGAGATGTTTTTCTTGCAGCCGAAGGTGCTCTTCTTCCATAGAAGTTGTAATTGGGGTGCCATCAGGCAGGTACGGACGCAAAAGCCTTACGTGCGTTGTGTGATTGTCCTCCCACCGAAACCAGAGATTTAACGCTTCGCTGAACAAACCGTCTTCCGCATGCGGCACTATCTCAACGATGTCACCCGATGGGATCCGCTGCCACCCACGAAACTCTGCAGGCTTCTTCAGTTCCGGCTGATGTATAAAGTATTCTTGAACACCAATATCATTTAGATACAACGCAACTTTTCTATCCCGATCCTGATGTGCCGTTGAATCAGAGAGAAACTCAAAAACAGCAACAGGTGCTGCCCCTTCTGCCCACGTATAGAAACTACGGCGTAGCGGGTATTTTTCAACACCGAACACGATGTAGATATCAGGGGCAACACATTTTGTGATGTCCCCTTCGCTATAGTAGACAAAACTGTCAACAGCAACGTGAACCAACTCGTTAATCGCGAAGTACCGTTTGAGTTGGTCGGATAGCGTAAAAATCTGGTCAGCGTGAAAATCGGTTTCAGCCATCGGTTCATCGTCCTCACACGGATAACCTTCAATGTAAATAGTCGGTTTACCACTCGCCTTTGGAAAGACTGGCATATACTTTCTCTGTTTGATAGCAAAGTCTTTTATGGTATCCATGGTTTTCTCCGTTGTGTATCCGGCAATAAGTATCTTCAAAGTGTGAATGGATTTATCAGGTGGGTATGTATGAATCAGGGCTTACGCAAATTGCGTTCAAATATCTGCAAGTAGGACATCCGTAATCAATTCATCGTGACGATCACTGATGTTCTCTTCATCAAGTTTCAGCGTTCCAAGTAAAGCAAGAAGCGGATCTTCACTATTTTTGCTTTTTTGTCCTTCAACTTTGGTCCAGTCCGTGAACTTTTGCGTCCCTCTAAATCTGTGTCTAACTCATGTGATGCATTTAAGATTTCTTTATTCTGCAGATAGGAAAGGTAGTCAATAGCATCTCCAAGTTTTTCAGTAGGTAGTTGTTTAATAATTTTAATTGCTTGTTCTTTGAGTTTTATGTTATCCATTTTCCTAATCCAATCCCTATTGTAAATTACCCATCCCCTTTCACAGAACGATTTGGTTGGCTAAAACCGATACCGCGTTTAGATGATTCTATAAACTGGAGCAGATATTCAAGTTCTGGGTCTGTTGGTAATTCTTCTCTGGCTTTAGTAACAGCATGTCTCAAGGGCAAACCAGAGCGGAATAAAATACGGAAGGCTTTTTTGAGGAGGGCAAATGTTTCGGGGGAAAGTTTCGCTAATGGATTGATGCGCGATGTTCGAATACCGATGCGGTTGAGATCACGAACACGGGCAGGTTGGCCAGCCGATAGTGCAAACGGGGGAATGTCTTGAACGATTTTTGAACAGCCACCTGCCATCGCCATTTTACCGACACGGACAAATTGATGAAGCGCAGCGTAAGCACCGAGTCGGACATCATCTTCGATTGTTACGTGCCCTGCAAGTGTGGCAAAATTCGCCATTATCGTTCTGCTGCCGATAATAGAATCATGCGCAATATTCACCCAATTCATAAATAGGTTATCATCACCAATAACAGTTTCACCATCCTCAAAAGTTGATCGAGAGATAGAGACATACTCACGCAGCACATTTCGGTTGCCAATGCGAACATAACTCCGTTCGCCATTATATTTCAGATCCTTTGAGGGATTCCCAATAGTAGCACCGAAAAAGACTTGGCAATCTTCACCAATCGTCGTCCATTTTCCGATCTGAACATGCGGTCCTATAACAGTATTCGCACCAATCTGAACGTGGTCTTCAATAATGGTATAGGGATCAATGCGGACACCTTCTCCCAATTCGGACTTAGGTGAAATAATTGCTGTTGGATGGATGTTTGTCGCTGTCACAAGTTTGTCCTACTTTCTAATTGTTTTAGTGCTATCAAAAAACATGAGAATATCGTCATGTTGAGTCTACTCGTTTTCTGTAGCGGCAAGGGCAATAGACAATTCCGCTTCTGTTGCAAGAGCATCATCTACGTAAGCTTCCCCTACGATCCGTGCCAAGTTGCTGCGCCGCTGAACAATCTCAATTTCTAAGCGGAGTTGGTCCCCTGGTATGACTGTTTTCCGAAAAGTCGCTTTACTAATAGAGCGAAAATAACCGAGTTGATCTTCCTTTCCGATTTCCTGAAGCAGTAACCATGCACCGAGTTGCGCGAGTGCTTCTACTTGTAAAACGCCCGGCATCACTGGTTGTGCTGGAAAATGTCCCTCAAATATAGGTTCGTTGTACGTTAGATTTTTAATACCGACAGCCCGTTTTCCGTTTTCAAATTCAATGACTCTATCAATCAAACACATCGGGTGCCGATGTGGCAGAATTCGGTAGATATCCTTCGCTTCAACGGGTTCATTTTTCTTATCATCTTCAGCGTTTGCGAAATCAAGGATACCTTTTTCTGCAAGTGCCTGTACAAATTGGGCGTGGAACGTATGTCCCGTGCGCATTGCTATGACTTGCGCTTTCGGCAGGTATCCTGCAAGGTAGAGGTCTCCGATAAGGTCAAGCGTTTTATGACGAACGTATTCATCTTTAAACCTTAATTCAGAACTTGTCTGTCCATCTCCTTTGACAACCACAACATTCTCATAACTTGCCCCTTTTCCGATCCCGAGTGATTGCAATGCCTCAATTTCAGATTCAAAACAGAAACTGCGAGCAGGTGCAATTTCGCTAATATAATTATCCGCTGTCATGTCCCATGTAGCAAACTGTGGCTCAGTATTCGGGTGATCATACGCGAACGTAACTTCAAAAGTATCGGATGGGAGAAAAATAAGCTGTTTGTTCCCATCACAAATAGCGAACGGTTCAGAAACCTCAATGAAACGGCGCGGTGCATCTAACTGCTTCAGTCCAACTTCTTGGATTTTAGTAACGTAAGGCAACGCACTGCCATCAAGACCGGGAGCTTCCTGTGCATTGAGTTCGACTTTCGCATTGTCAATTCTAAGCCCCGCAAGAGCAGACAAAAGATGTTCAATGCTACTAATTGTTGTTCCACCGTGCTGTAAACTTGTGCAACGTGGTAATATGTCCACCCAATTCTCCGGACAGACTTTCACCTCCGATGATCCAGACAAGTCAATTCGTTGAAAGACAATACCAGAATCTGGCGAGGCTGGTTTTATCTTTAGTTCAACGGGTTCTCCCAGCATCAACCCTTTTCCAGAAATTGTAACTTCAGACTGAAGTGTTTGTTGATATTCAACATTTCCCATATTTTATATTGTGACTCCGTTCACGCGTATATGTTTATTTTCTATATTTATGTTATGTATCATATATTCATTAGCCTATGGGTTTGAGGCAGCTTTTTTTCGTTTTACTTGACGAATCATCCTATTATGTTCAGCGAGCGTCTTTGAGAAATGATGTTGCCCTTCACCGATAGCAACAAAATAATAAAAAGATGTCTCTTCAGGTCTCAGCACTCCTAAAATAGAAGCCATTCCCGGATTACCGATGGGACCGGGTGGTAAACCTTTATGTAAGTAAGTATTGTAAGGTGATACGACTTTTAGGTCAGCTCTTGTCAATAGACGTTTCGGATCACCTAATGCGTAAAGCACCGTTGGGTCCGCTTGCAGTCGCCAATTGTGTTTTAGCCGATTGTGAAAAACACTGGCTATCCGTGGTATTTCCGACTCGGATCCAGCCTCCCTTTGAATAATAGAAGCCAACGTAACGACTTGATGACGTGTTAATCCTAATGCTTCTGCTTCTTTAGCTAATGTTTCGTCCCATCTCTTAGCAGCTTCCGCCAACATCATCTGGACAATTGTTTCTGCTGTGCTCCCTTTAGCGAATTTATAAGTATTTGGAAAAAGATAGCCTTCCGCTGTAACACCCTCAGGCACGTATTTTTCGAGTAATTTAGGTGTCTGCATTGCCTCCACAAAAGCTTCCGCAGTGCCATACCCAGAAGATTCCCAAAGTTCTGCAATTGATTTTGCCGTAATGCCTTCTGGCACAGTAAACGTCTGATATTCAATTTGTCCTTTCTTAAGTTCATCAAGAATCCGCGTGAGCGACATGTCACGACTGAGTTGATAAGTGCCAGCACGGAGTTGCGTGCCAATTCCGCGATACCGAACCGCAATTTTGAAGACAAGAGGACTTCGAATCAAATTATTGGTTGCAAGATGTTTCGCAATTGTGGTTGTGCTGCTGCCAGATGCAATTGTAATGGTTACAATTTCCTCTGATGCATCGATTGGGGATAAGTAGTATCCGCCAACCAAAACTGCACTGAAGCAGATAATTCCAAGACAGCCAAGCGCGTATAACGCAAACCTCTGCAATCGTTTTGAAGCCAATACTGATCCTATATTGCGTAGGAACATGGGATGCCTCCAAATCAACGCTGCCTACATAATATAATCTGCAACAGTAAGTTAACGAAAATACTGAAGACCTTGCCCTACTCTTCGTCTGTGTTGCCACGCAGATATTCATCTAAAATTATTACAGCAGAAACTTGGTCAATAACTTTTTTGCGCTCTTTAGGATCCATGTTGACTCTATCCAAAATTTCTTCTGCTTCTGATGTAGTAAACCTCTCATCCCAGAACTCGACAGGAATCTCAAGTCCTTCGGACAACCGAGTCCCAAATTTTTGCACTTTCTCTGCTTGTGTGCCAAGGGTGCCGTCAAGTGAAATAGGCAATCCAATGATGATTCGTTCTGCCTTGTGGATAGAGGCAAGATCACCTATCGCTGTTATATCACGCTGCCGATTTGTCCGAGTCAAGGTACATAAAGGATGTGCGCCACTGCCGAGGGCATCGCTAACGGCTACACCAATCCTTACGTCACCGACGTCTAATCCAAGCAAAACAGCCATATTAACTCCTCCTGCGGAAACCCGTCTAATTTTCTGATTCTCGAATGTTTTACAATTTTACACGAAAAAACACGTGGCGTCAAGACAAATATCTACGGCTTTCAGACAACATAGTTGATAAATTATACATATTCTGATATAATTTATCCACAAAAAAGTAATCTAATCCAATAGCGTATTTGAAAGCACTACTAAGAAAAGCAACGCATGTCTAAACATCATCTCTATTATGGGGATAACCTCACAATTCTTCAGGAGTGTATTCCTGATGAGAGTATCAACTTAATATACATTGACCCGCCCTTCAATACTGGAAAATATCAGCTACGGACTGAAATACAGGTTGAACAGGACGATCAAGGCGATCGCGTAGGATTCCAAGGCAAGACATACAAAACTCACAAGGGGAAAACCAGACACTACTCTGATAAGTTCAAAAGTGCAGATGCTTACCTCGCGTTTTTGCGTCTCCGTTTTGAAGAGGCATATCGGGTATTGCACCCTTATGGCAGCTTTTTTCTTCATATTGATTACCGAGAGGTGCATTACTGTAAAGTGATACTTGATGAGATATTTGGACGGGATTCTTTTGTAAATGAAATTATCTGGGCTTATGATTATGGTGGCCGTTCTAAATCGCGATGGCCCGCCAAACACGATAACATCTTGTGGTACGCTAAAACGCCCAAACGTTATACCTTCAATTTTGAGGAGATGGATCGGATTCCATATATGGCACCCGGTTTAGTTGGCAAAGAGAAGGCGGCGTTAGGCAAAACACCAACAGATGTTTGGTGGCATACAATTGTTACCACGAATGGAAGTGAAAAAACCGGTTATCCGACACAAAAGCCTCTTGGAATCCTTAATCGTATCGTGAAGGTGCATTCATCTCCAGGAGATTTACTTTTGGATTTTTTTGCTGGTAGCGGTTCATTCGGGGAAGCTGCTGCGTTGCATCACCGTTCCTCAATTTTGATTGATAACAATATTCCTGCTATCAGGAGTATCATGACCAGATTGGCAATTTTTGGTGTTGAACTTGTCAATGCTGATTACGAAACATTGTAAAGAAATTTTGTCCAAATTGAGTTTTTAGTTTAGAGATAAATAAGTTAACATTTTCACCCGTGGTAGGCGAGGTTTCCTAACCTCGCTGACGTAGAGTGTCAAAGTAGTTCTAAAATCTACCATATACAAAAATCAAGGTGTTTTCCTATCTTTTTAAAGCAAAAATGTCTCTATTAGAGTAAATAGTCAACATAAGTATCATAGGTAAATTTGAAATAAGAGGTGTCGGAGGCATAAACAATGAAGAGACTAAAGCAAATTTCAGAACAGATTAAAGAGAATATTGACCAATTTATAGCGGCAGCGGAAAACAACAAATCCCCTATTGAAAAAACTATCGTTGATATGAAAAAACGAATCGCGGAGGCGAAAGAACTTGTGGCTACAGCAATTGCCGAAGAACAAAGGCTCAGACAAGCATACCATGCAGCCGCAGAGTATACAGCACAAGGGCGTGAAAAAGTTGACGCTACTTTGCAGAAGGGGCAGACAAAAAGTGTAAAGGATGCACAACAGCATTTGCAACGCGCACATGATTTAGAACGACAGATTCATGTCCAAGAAGCAGTCGTATCAGACTTAAAAACTGCTCTCTACGAATTTTATCAACAATTCCGAGATGCAGCGAAACGGGCGGAAACGCTATCTCAACGTCAAAAACAGGCGGAAACGCGTGCAGAATTCTATAAATTATTAGCTGAATTTGATCTGCCTGATGATAATAGCACATTTCAACAAGCAGAACAGAAGTTGAAAGAGACAGAAGCAAATGCAAAAATGTGGGAAGAACGAAACCGCCGCGCCGCAAGCCAAACGGAAACACATGAAGCGCATTCCGACCTTGATCAAGCTCTCGCAGCACTTAAAAGTGATATTCTTGGCAGTAGTCAAAATGATTGAGACATCAAATCTGACGAAATATTTTGGTAAATTGTGTGCTGTAGATTCACTCATGCTGCATATAGACTCTGGCGAGATATTCGGCTTCCTCGGACCTAATGGGGCAGGTAAAACAACTACAATCAATATGCTCACAGGTTTACTGCGTCCTACATCTGGCACAGCCACACTTGGTGGGTACGATATACAAAAGCAGAGTTTACAGGCAAAATCGATTCTTGGTCTTATGCCAGATACACCTCAACTTTACGAAGCGTTAAGCGGTAGGCAATTTGTGCGTATGATTGCTGATTTGTATGAGGTGCCGCCGCAACAAGCTGAAAATGAAATGGGGACACTGCTTGAACAACTTGAACTTGCTGACGCTGCCGATGACCAGATTAAAGGGTACTCCTACGGCATGCAGAAGAAAATTCTGCTTATCTCTGTGCTTATACACCATCCGCAGATCCTCTTCCTTGACGAACCTACAAGTGGATTAGATCCGAGAAGTGCACGCACTGTCAGGGAAATTTTGCGCGAACGATGTGAACAAGGCTGCACCGTCTTTATGTCGACACACATTCTTGAAATTGCAGAACGCATTTGCGACCGAGTCGGCATTATCAGTAAAGGTCAACTTATTGCTGTTGGCACGTTATCCGAATTACAAGAAAAGAAACGAGAATTGCGGGCACAACCTACAGATATTGATCCACATCGGACAGAAACGTTGGAGGATATTTTTCTTGACCTTACTGCAGATGCTTAAAGGGTGAGTTCAATTCAAGTTCGTCCGCGTTTGGTAATGGTCGTTACTATCGCGCATACAAAGCCCTCCAACAAGAACCAATAGCAGTTGACGGGAACCCGACCTACAGATGACTTATACTGGCGGAGTTTAGATGTTAAGAAGTATTAAGATTCTACTCAAAGCGGATTGCCTTGGATGGCTGAACAGCTTTAAACAAGATAGACAAGCATGGCGTAAAAGTGTTTTAAAGGGTATCGGCTACCTCATTTTCATTGTTGCCTTATCGGTCTTGGGGTATTCCCTTTTCATGCACTTGCGGTCTACCGATGCCACGCCGCCGCTTCTTTTGAGTGTGATTAACGGCTTCATGGTGTTTGGAATTATAGTGGTCGCAAAAGAATTAATGGAGAGTTCGTTAAAAATATTGTATGAAGCGCCCGACAGTGCTTTGTTACACGCTGCGCCAATTAAACCGGTAGCAATCTTCGGATACAAGTTCATTCATATTACAGCCACCCGATTTTTGAGTATACTCTGTTTTATGGGACCACCGTGGGTAGCATTTGGGATTATATTTGAACTGCCTTTGCTATTTTATGTTACGCTATTTCCTGTGTCTCTGTGTCTTCTGGTTATGATCGCGAGCTATGTTGCCATCAGCGTGATGGTGATAACCCGTTTTTTTTCATCTACGGGTCTTCTTGCCACACTAAAGGTTATCGGAACAGCGATAGGTGTCGCAGTCGGTTTTCTACTATCATTTTCGCTTTTTTCTGGGTCTGATGTAGTACCAATAAGACGTTTTTTTTTGGATTGGGCTTCCGAAAGAACTGCCAATGCATCTGCCGCGTGGTATCCGCACGTATGGGTCGGAAATTTTCTATTAAGTTGGGCAACTGAATCTACACTATGGTTTAGGCTGCGATGGATACTTAGTGGATTCGGAATAAGCCTTGCTTCAGTAGGATTAGCAATGCTCACAGCACAAGGAATATATCAAAGCGGATGGGAAAGAATTCGCGAATTAAAAACTAAACGTAGACCTGCACGGAACAATAGTTACTCTACTGCCTCAAACCTAAGCAGCGTATTTGCTACACTCGGACGTGGTAAAATACAATCTATGATGTTGAAAGATTTTCTGATCTTCATCAGGCATAGTGGACGTGTGATTGCAATTATCATGCTTACGTTCTTTTTAATAGTTCATATCGGGGTATTATTTGCGGATGGAAGCGGTGCAAGTGAAAACGCAGCTGAAATACTTACTGTTCAGGTGTTACTTTATAGTTTGCTTATCACCTTCGGTATCAGCTGCAATGGACTTCGAGATGAGGCGAAAACATGGTGGATGCTGAAATCTGCTCCTGTCACACCGAGATTGATATTTACCAGCAAATTTCTGACTACTCTGCTGTGTGCGTTGATTTATGCAGAATTTTGGTCACTGATTGCTGTTTATCTGCTCCGAATTCCGACAGAGAATTGGGGATTGGTACTACTTACACCGATTATCACACTTCCTGTTGGATGTGCATTGAATACGATGATCGGTACATTGCCGTGGATGGCAGAACTTCTACATCAACCGAAACCGATTTTAAGAGTCTTAACCTTCACCGTAACACTCATTATTGATGTGGTTTTTGTAATTATCCCGATAATAGCTTGGCATGCAAAACATCTTGTGTTATTTTTCGTAATGCTGATTCTACTCACAGGTGTGTTCGTTATGTCTTATAGGTACGGAATAAATAATCTCCGTAAGCTGTTAGTTGCACAAGTGTAAAATCTATAGCACTTGCTATCACGGTTTCTAACTTTATCAGCAAGTGTGCATGAAAGAAGGAAATATGTTAATAGAATACGAAGGCATTAAACCGAATGTACATTCCTCTGTCTTCGTTGCCCCTGGGGCAATGATAATTGGAGACGTATCAATCGGTGAAGAATCAAGTGTTTGGTTCAACTGTGTGTTACGGGGTGACTTAGAGCCGATTCGTATCGGATGCCGCACCAATATTCAAGATGGCACGGTAATACACATGGACAAAGAGATTCCATGTCTTATCGGTGATGATGTTACTATCGGACACGGTGCTATTCTTCACAGCTGCGCTATCGACAACGAAGCGTTAATTGGAATGGGGGGCATTCTCCTGACAGGTTGCCAAATTGGTGAACGTGCAATCGTTGCTGCGGGAACACTTGTGCGGGAAGGACAGGAAATTCCGCCTGGGACAGTTGCAATGGGAGTGCCGGCAAAAGTTCGACGGGAGGCTACCGAAGCCGAATTGGAACGTGTCCGACACGGTAAAGATGACTATGTTTTACGCGGCAAATTAATGCAAGAAAGTTTAAAAACATAGTTTAAAACAGTGTCCGTATAATCTACTTATAGTGTTACCTCTACCAAAATTTGTGATAGAGAGGTCGCAAGTTTGAGCTCGCTCCTACAAGAAGAGTTTGATGCAAACATAACATTTACAATTTGAAAGAAAATAAAACAATAGTTTTTGATAAGGAGAAGTTATGGCAAAACACACATGTTTGATGATTGGTGGCAGCGGTATGGCTGGGGGTTGGATTCACAACTTCAGAAATAATTTCAGCGACCGTGTTGAGATTGTTGGTATAGCAGATGTAAAGGAAGATGTCCTTAAGAATCAAGGTGAGGCGTTAGGGCTGAGTTCTTCACAACTTTTCACAGATTTCAATGAAGCGTGTGCATCGGTCAAGGCAGATTTTTGCGGTGTGGCGACCCCACCGAAATTCCACAGTCCTGCAGCAGTTGCAGCGATGGAAAATGGCATGCCTGTCATCTGCGAAAAACCGATTGCGGATACTTTAGACGCAGCAAAATCGATGGTGCGCACATCACAGAAAACGGGATTGCCGTGTGCAATTATCCAAAACTATCGTTATGCAAATAATAAACAGGAACTGGTACGTATCCGCGAGGAAGGTAGGTTAGGACGACTACAACACATTGTTGGCAGATACGCGTGTGATTATCGTCGATATCTCTCATGGGGTGTAGATTGGCGGCACGATATGGATTTTAGCCTACTTTTTGAGGCATCTGTGCATCATCTTGATATGCTCCGGTTCCTCTCTGGCGGCGATTGTGAAACCTTGGTCGGATTTGGTTGGAATCCCGAATGGTCGAGTTTTAAGCATTTTTCCAGCGGATACTATTTGATGCGGATGGATAACGGTGTTCATACCTCTTACGAAGGAAACAGTTCCGCAGCAGGTATCATCAATTGTTGGAATGGAGAACATTACCGCGCTGAATTTGAGGAGGGAGCAGTCGAAATTGCAGGTGGAAATCAGATGACGATTCATCGTGTTAGCGGTGAGAAAGAGGTCTACGAGGCTCCCGGTATCCCGTATTATGCACATCAACATCTGTTTGATGAGTTTCTGAATTGGCTTGAAGGTGGTAAACCGTCTGATACACGGATTGAAGACAATATCAAAAGTTTTGTTCTCGTTATCGCGGCGATGGAAACAACAGTGGATGGTCAACCCAAGCATATCGCGGATTTCCTAAGTGATTTGGATCTCTAATACCACATTAACGAGATTCGTCTCGGTAGGTGGGTTAGGAAATCGCTCTTGAAAGGATAAACAGGACGAATCAGATTAATATGATATGAGTTATTTTGATGAGGATACACGTGGACGAAACATTAGTCAATCGAAAATCTTATGATTTTTATAGACACCTTGCCAAATATGTTATCATATATGCGATTAGTTTTAATGTAGCGCGGTTTAGAGGGAATGTCAGTTTTTGCATCATTATTTAGTTAAAACTCTCAGGAGGACAATGTATGAAACATTTCAAAAAAACGAAATATATTTTCAGTATTCTGCTGGTAGGATGCCTATTCTTCAGCGCCACGCCTGTAAATCAAGGATTTATGCCCAAGTCACCGCTAGATGGACTCAAACTACTAATCCTTAAAATTGACAAACCGCAATGGAAAATAGGTTACCGTTACGGAGTAGAGTGTAAACCTGATGATCGACAAAATGGCAAAGCATTAACGGACGCTATTTCAAACTCATTGAGGACATGGCTCAAGCCATTAAAAGAGCTACACCCAGAACGTTTCTTCACAGACAAGTTTGTTTATGAACTACACGCCGACTTTAATCCAAACCAACCTGAAGACCTTGAGGGGTTGCGAGCGATAGATCTCCGAGTGACCTTTCAATGTCGCCAAGGACGATCAAGTGCTATAGTAAGCCCGCTCTTTTCACCTGGTGTATTTATACTCCAAGGAACAGAAGTAACGTTCGGTTTGAATTATATCTTAACTCATGAGTTAGGACATACATTTGGTTTGGCTGATACTTATGCTCGTCCAGGAATCATGCGCAGTCGAGGCGGATTGGAGATGACAGCAGGCAAACAGCCATCTTCAATAATGGCAACGACACATATAGTTGATAATGGTCAGATAACACC
>JAPPMR010000020.1 GCA_028818995.1 Candidatus Poribacteria bacterium
GTGTTATTCTCGTCAATCAAGACGATAAAGATTCCATGTAATACATCGGGGTTATCGGCAAAGAGCAGGCTGACGTGAAGTTGGTCCTTAACCTTGATAAACTTCTCCCACTTTTCCGTTTTGAGAATGTTCTGGTAATGGCGTGTAATTTCAATTAAGTTCCCGGCTTCTTTACTATAACTGCGGATGAAAACACCCTCTATCATCTCCACGTACTCCGCATGTTCCGGTAAATTTATCGTAGAATTGAAAAAGCGGTTGAAAAATGTCTTATCTAAGTTGATTTCTAAATTAAGTACTGAAGGGTTCGGTAAGTTCATCTCTATTTTGCCACGAATTGCGTCGGTTTCTGCTATGCCATTGCTAAAAAAGCAGAAAGCGAGTAGAAGGGTTATCAGGCTAAATCGTCTCATTGTGTACTTCCTCCTGGAATTGATGAATTAGGTTTTATAGAAAAATTTGTATGTTTGGTTTTAGGTGGAATTGTCTCTGAATCCGGTTGATCACCAGTTAGGCGGTTTAGTATACCTAAGCTTTTATCGATTGCTGAAGATATTTTTGATGTTGATTTGAAAGCACTGCGTGATGCTTCGTCAATCTTAAGAGATGTAAAACTATCGTTTACTGCAAGACCTGTTTTATGGACTGCGTACTCCATCTTACGCATTGCGTAGTTGAAGTCGCTTTTTGCTTGTTCTATTTCAACATGCCTTTGATGTTGATGGATACCAAATAATACTATTCCGACAAGACAGGTAAGGGCACTTACACGAAGAATTAGTTGGCGCGAGTTTTCCCAAGCGAATACATTGAAAAAACGATCCATCCAATTATCGTTGTGAGGATGCGTCTGAATATAAGCCGTAACCTCACTTAATATGTCGGGTGGGGACGTTGGTTTTGGCAGATCGTCCAACACCACATCAATTGTTTGTGCCAAATTGAATTCGTGCTGACATGTGTTACATGTAGCGAGGTGAGATGTGATAGCAGATTCAATGGCGGTATCCAATTCCCCCGCAATGTATTCTTCAATTTGCGCTTGGCAGTCTGTGCAAGTTATTTCGTGTGATAGATTTTGAGGCATCGGTTATGTCTCCAGTAGGCGGTTCAATATTTCCCGCAATTTCTTACGAGCACGAAATACGGTTGATTTGATGGTGTTTTCAGATTGTTTTAAGACCTGTGCAATTTCTTTATAACTCATCTCTTCTAATTCCCGCATAATTACGATTGATCGCATGGATGGCGGTAATTCGTCAATCGCTTGATGCACTAACTGCTTATGTTCCTGCTAAATGGCAGTCTCCTCTGGGGTTGGATTTGACTGATATGAATGTGTATGCAGTAGCATTTCAAGCGTTTCACCATCTTCTTCGGATAAATGCACCCGAAATTTTCGGCGTTTTAGTTGATTAAAACAGAGATTCTGTACACATTTCAGCAACCATGAGCGAACGGTTTCCTGCTTTAATTTCCTGTGATGTTGCCATGCCTTGATAAAGGTTTCTTGTGTCATATCTTTTGCGTCTTCACTGTTTTTGAGTAGATAGAAGGCATGCCGATAAACCTGATCTTGATGTTTGCGGACCAGTTCAAGGAATTCATCTTCTGTCATGTGGCAACTCCGCGCGCTCGGGTTAACGCTACTACAAACAAGTTGCAAAAAAGTTGCATCTTTTTTGTATTTTTTGAATAATTTATAGAAAATAATGTAAGAAGCGCAATGAATTGCGCGACTACAACGCTACAAGAAAAAACCTTAATGACAATTTTGAAGGTCTAAACCTACATAAACCGACATTAAGGTTATTGTGAAATATTTTTATGATTCGAGTTGCTTAGTTATATAGTAAATTCTGTAAATAAGTTTACATATATTCTGTAGGAGCGATCTCCGAAATCACAACGAAACTACTAATAGTCGGGAATCGGAGTTCCCTCCTACAGTTCATAAGTAAAGTTCATTGTAAAATCCACTATAGCACAGCATTTTGTGCGGGATTGAGCAGTAGCGATGGCAAAATACCGATGAGTAAAACGCCAATTGCAGCAAGGGCTAATCCGATGACTAAAGTTGAGGGATATGGATTGAACTCCAATTCCTCTTCTGGTTCACGCATATACATTGTTACGACAACGCGTAGGTAGTAGAACGCAGATACTGCAGTGTTGATTGCACCTACGATGACAAGTAGATAGAGTTCTGCACCGACAGCAGATTTGAAGATATAAAATTTTCCAACAAATCCGGCTGTAGGTGGAAAACCTGCAAGGGATAGAAGCATTAGCGTCATAAAGATGCCGAGTAGAGGCTTGCGGAAGCCGAGTCCTGCGTAATCTGAAATCGTCAAGCTTTCCCCATCAGCGGTTTTCGCTAAGATAACGGCACCGAATGCACCGATATTCATTACGCAGTAAACAAGTAGGTAGAGCATTGCACTTGATGTGCCATCTTGGTTTGCTGCGGCTAAGCCTATCATCACGTAACCAGCGTGTGCAATACTTGAATATGCGAGCATCCGTTTGATGTTTGTTTGCGCTATAGCAATAACATTACCAACTGTCATCGTCAACATCGCCAATAACACGATTACACCTATCCATTCAGACTGTATATCTGGCAACGCTTCCATAAAAATCCTAATAAACGCTGCAAATCCAGCTGCTTTTGGTCCCGCAGAGATGAAGGCAGCGATTGTGGTAGGTGCGCCTTCGTAAACATCTGGCGCCCATTGGTGAAACGGAACAATTGCGACCTTAAACCCAAATCCAACAATGAGTAGGAAAGTACCTGCTAAGAGAAGTGGGGATTGACTCTCAGTGGTGAGTTTCTCTGCAATCCCTGGAATACTTGTTGTTCCAGCAGCACCGTAAATTAAAGCGATTCCGTAGAGGAAAAAGGCACTTGCAAACGCACCGAGCAGTAGATATTTCATACCTGCTTCGCTTGAAGCAGAACTTTCACGGAAATAGCCTGCTAACACATACAACGACAACGACATTAGTTCTAAGCCGAGGAAAACGATAATCAGTTCATTGCCAGCAGCCATCAACATCATGCCGAGCGTTGCAAGTAGGATAAGCAGATAGTACGGTCCCTGTTTTTTATCGCCTTTCCCTAAATAACTAATTGAGATGAGGGCAACCAAAATTGTTGAAACGAGGAAGATAATGTTGAAAAAGAGGGAATAACTATCTATTCTGAACATGTCGTTGAACTGGGTTTGATCTGTCCCCGCTTGCAGCAGATTAATAGATGCCCATAAGGCAATCACTGTTCCAACAATTGTCATCCATCCCAATGTCTTTTTTGAAATAGAGTCAATCATGTCAAAAACAAGGACAATGAGCAATGTCGAAACGATGACAAGTTGTGGCATCAATAGCGACCAATTAATATCAGGTATCTCAGACGGCATTCAAAACCTCCATTTTAAACTCCGGATAGCCGAAAGACTGTAGCGTCAAACTTCATATATTTTTTCTAACGTAGGAACACGAATGTAACAACCACAAAAAGCGGGACTAAAATTACGACTGACCAGATCATATATCCAAAGAAACTCGGCATGCGGATACCGCTCTGTTCGGCAATTGATTTAACCATAAAATTCGGTGCATTTCCGATATATGTATTTGCACCCATGAAAACTGCCCCGACAGATATTGCAGTTAGCAATCTGACAAACTCAAGGTGATGGGGCTCAGTCAATTGTCCTGACAAAATTTGTGGTACAACCGCCTCAGTAAGCTCTAATTTTCCAAGTGCAGTGTTGAAAAATGTCAAATAGGTTGGCGCATTATCTAAGAAACTGGACAAAATCCCAGTTATCCAGAAGTAGTGAGAGGGTTGCTGAATTGCCCCGATTAACCCGCTCAGTGCGCCTTTTGTACCGACACCGAGAATTGTCAATGCCGGAATAATCGTCATAAAGATGCCAGCAAATACTTTTGCGACTTCTTCGATTGGTTCCCATGAGAACTCGTTTGATTGGCGTAATTCACCGCTAAAGGGCGTAAACTTGAGGGATAATAAACCCATCACGACAATCAACACGTCGCGTGCGATATTCTGCCAATATACATGAACACCGAGTACGTTGATATCTCCCCACTTGAAAGAGCCACTCATTAAGACTGCCGCAACGATACCAAAGAGGAAAACGAGATTAAAAAGACCTTCAACACGAATCGGTTCGTTGACTCCATCATCTGGGACGACACCACCTTCTCGTTTGAACATGAATGTGTCTATTATGAAAAAGAGAACGATTAAAATGACACTAATAAATACCATGTGTGGAAAGAGTGCGGTTGTTGTCCAGAAGAAAGGCACGCCGTGTAGAAATCCAAGAAAAAGTGGTGGATCGCCAAGAGGGGTTAAGGAACCACCGATATTGCTTACTAAAAAGATGAAGAAGACAATTAAATGCACCTTACTCTTTCGGTACGCATTTGCTTTAATCAACGGACGGATAAGGAGCATTGATGCGCCTGTTGTTCCTATCCATGAGGCAATTACAGTGCCGATTAGCAATAACAGCGTGTTAACCATCGGTGTGCCGCGCAATGTTCCTCTGACGAGTATCCCGCCTGCAACCGTGAACAAACCCCATAACAGTATGATGAACGGAATGTAGTCTATTAAGTAGATGTATAAAATATCGTGAAAAGCATCACCTCTGAAAACGACAAGATATGGGATTGCGAATAATAACGCCCATGCCAATGACATTTTTCCACCATGGTGGACAAGAAAATGGGAATCTAACAGGAGTGGGAAAAGTGCGATTGAGAGGAGAATTCCTACAAAAGGTATAATGCTCCAGATAGGTAGTATGGAACCATCTACGCGAAAGTGTCCACCCTCGCCATGTGTCTCATCAGCAGCGAAGGTTTCCATTGAAACTACTAAAGTAAGCCCCACGATGATGCATAATATAAGAAAAGAGGCAAGTTTTGACTTCACTATTTCGTCTGTGCCTCCTCTTCAATCAGTTGTAGGGTTGCGGTTTCGACTTTCAGAATAACAGGGTCTTGAGTTTCACCATCAATAATTACTTGTCCAACCTCTGGCGTATTGTCAGATTCATTTACTTTTACTTTTTCAGCGACCACACCCACTGATGCTTTCATCGGATTCAGAAATGTATTCGGATGTACGCCAATCCATACAATGAAAAGCAGTATCGGCAGTAAGACAGCTATTTCGCGCGGTTTCAGGTCAGGCAAAGATGCGTTTGTGTTGTCTGGTGTACCAAACATGACCCGCTGGAACATCCATAGCATATAAACTGCTGCCAAGATTACGCCTGTTGTTGCGAAGACCACGTACCATTTGGAGAATGCCCCGCCAACAAAACTGCCAAGCAGAATCATAAATTCACCGACGAATCCATTGAGTCCCGGTAACCCGATAGACGATAGGGTTACAATCAAAAAAATAGTGGCGAAGATAGGCATTTTCTTTGCCAGTCCACCGAAGTCAACGATCATTCGGCTGTGCCGCCGTTCATAAATCATGCCGACCAAAAGGAACAGTGCGCCAGTGCTTAATCCGTGATTGATCATTTGCAAAACGCTTCCCTGAATACCTAAATGACTTTTTGAAAAAAGACCTAATACTACGAAACCGAGGTGACTGACACTGGAATATGCGACAAGTTTTTTCAAATCCGGTTGCACCATTGCTACTAATGCCCCGTAAATTATACCGATAATTGCGAGTGGTACTATCCAGGGCGTCGCCTTAGCTGCTGCATCTGGAAAGAGGGGAAGACAGAATCGTACTATGCCATACGTACCCATTTTAAGTAGGACACCTGCAAGGATTACACTTCCGACTGTAGGTGCTTCAACGTGTGCATCTGGCAACCAAGTATGGAATGGGAAAAGAGGCACTTTAATCGCAAAAGCAATGAAAAATGCAAGGAATAGTAGATAGGAATGATCAAATGTGCCTTCTGTTGCTAATAGTGTTACGAGATCAAAGCTGTTACCGTTTTGGAAGTATAGTGCTAAAATGCCGACTAACATGAGCGCACTGCCTGCCATTGTGTAAAGTACGAACTTGATAGTGGCATAGATTCTACGTTCACCACCCCATATTCCGATAAGGAAATACATCGGGATTAACATTGCCTCCCAGAACACAAAGAACAAGAATAGGTCTAAGGCACAGAAAACACCCAGCATTCCAGTTTCCAGCGCGAGGAGCGACATCATAAAACCGCTCAATCCTTTCTCTACCGAATTCCATGCAGCGAGGATACATATTGGCGTTAAGAATGTTGTAAGCAGCACCAACCACAACGAAATACCGTCAATGCCGATGTGGTAACTTATGCCTAAACCTTCAATCCACGGCAGTTTTTGGTAAAGTTGTGCGTCAGTTTGGAAACCATCAATTTCTGCCTTAAATCCGGTGTAAAGTCCGATCGAGATAAGAAATGTCAACAAACTGATGACAAGCGCGATGCCTTTAATAGCAGACGCGCCCAATCCTCTGAGCAATGCTATCGCTATCACGCCGAGCAGTGGTAAAAAAATAACAATTGAAAGTAGCAAAAAAATCTCCTTTAGAATAACTTAACTTTCATCAACCGGAACCAATAATCATCAATAATACCGAGTCCATCCCAGATGACTCGGATGATTCTCTGCGGCGTGCCAATTCGCGACGACGCCTTGAATAAGTGCCACGAGGCATTTTGCTCTGCCACCAAAACTTTAGCTTACGATTGAATTTCGATATTTCCTCAGACGACCTACTGCAGTTGTCCAGAACCCATGCTCCTAAACTAATATCGTTGTCAATCCGGACAGATGCCTCCTGAAATGAATCCGCAGAAATGCCGAGAAAGGATAATATTCCAGTATCTTGTTCAGAATCAACACCGTATTTATAACTTCCTATTTTACCAACATGGTCAGCCCGTGCCTTATCTGTTAACCGTGCGACACCGCAGATGCCAGCAACTTCTTTGTTTAGCAAATCCCGTGGTCGAAAAGTATTCTGTTTCATCTTTTCCTTTGTTCGTATTTTGTAAAAAGAAATTTTATGGAAACTATTCTACATCACGAAACAATCAATTAGCAAAAATCCCCTATTAATAGGGTAAACTCGCTTTGTAACAACACTGCAAATCTCTATCTTTTGAAGATTTTCGATAGTAACCACCACTGAGGTGAAACCCAAAAAGGAATAGATGGTTCTTCAGCATTTAATTCGCGGCGGCGTTTTGAAAATCCATTTTGAGGCATTTTACGCTGCCACTGATGTTTCAACTTCCGATTGAACTTAGATACTTCCTCAGATGATTTATCACAGTTGTTCAGAATCCATGCACCCAGTTTGAGATCGTTGTTGAGTCTGACTGCTGCATCTTTGAAAACTTCCGCTGAAATACCGAGGAACGATAGAATCTCTGTATCTTGTTCAGAATCAGCACCGTATTTATAACTTCCTATTTCTCCTACATGGTCAGCCCGCGCTTTATCTGTCAGTCTTGCAACACCGCAGATGCCAGCAATTTCTTGATTTAGCAAATCCCGTGGTCGAAAATTACTCTGTTTCATTTCTTCCTCCGTTAGCATTTCCAAAAAAAGATCGTGGGAACTGGTCTACATTACAAGACAATCTTTATGCAAAAAACAGATAATATGCAAGGAATAACACAATTCCTACGACCATTGAGACAATATATACTTGGACAAGACCTGTTTGTAATCTTCGTAACGTTCCGCCAATCACTCGGATAAGTGCAGCTACGCCATTTACTATACCATCAATAATCCCAGTATCAAACAATTTCCACAATAGAAAATGGGAAGCGTTTTTGATTGGCTGGACGATAAAAGTATTGTATAGCTCATCAATATAGAATTTGTTGGCAACGAGTTTCTGTAATGCGTTGGTAGGTTCTGCAGAAGGCACACGATTCTTATAGCGTGTCCACGCAAATGTGATGCCTGCTATCCCAATGACTGATGAAATTACCATGAACGGTATCGGACTACCCAATGCTTCGCCATGCCCGCCTTTAAAACCTGCTACTTTTTCAGTAAAGTGATGAAACCAACTATTGTGTCCGCCCACCCCTAACAGCAATCCGATTAGGGCAGAGGGAATAGCAAGAATAGCCAACGGAACCCACATCACCGCAGGCGATTCATGGAGATGTGAGGCAACCTCGGGCTCAACGCGGGATTTTCCGTAAAAGGTTACGAAAATTAGACGGAACATGTAGAACGCTGTCAGGAATGCTGTGATTAATCCGATGATATAAATTGCTTTTGAACTACCCCACGCGCTATGTAAAATTTCATCCTTACTCCAGAAACCACTTAAGAACGGGGCACCTGCAATTGCCAACGCGCCAACCAAAAATGTGGCATGGGTTATCGGCAATTTGTTTCGCAATCCTCCCATTTTTCGTATATCCAATTCATTCGCCATTGCGTGCATCACGCTGCCAGCAGTCAGGAACATCAGCCCTTTAAAGAATGCATGTGTTACCAAATGGAAAATACCGGAAGCATACGCACCGACACCGACACCGACAAACATATACCCCAATTGGCTTACGGTGGAATAGGCGAGAATTCGTTTAATGTCATTCTGTTTGAGGGCTATTATTGCGGCGAACAAAGCGGTTAGGACACCGATCCAAGCGACAACTACTCCTGTTTCTGCGATGTTATACAGCACAGCGGAACGTGCAATCATATAGACACCCGCGGTAACCATTGTGGCGGCGTGTATTAATGCACTAACAGGGGTTGGACCTTCCATTGCATCTGGCAGCCAAACATAAAGAGGGAGCTGTGCGGATTTACCAACTGCTCCAACAAAGAGGAGCAAAGTCGCAAGCATAATTCCGTTTACACCAAAAACTATCTCATCACTTTTTGCTTCAGCTCCAGAAAATATCGTTGAGAAGTCAAGGGAGTTGAACACAGCAAACAACGTGAACATCCCTAACAGAAAACCGAAATCACCGATTCTGTTGACAATAAACGCCTTTTTACCTGCATCCGTAGCGGATTGTTTCTCATACCAGAATCCTATTAGCAGATAGGAGCAGAGTCCAACACCTTCCCATCCTACAAACATCATTAGGTAGTTGTTACCGAGGACAAGGATTAGCATTGCAAAGACGAACAGATTTAGGTAGGCAAAATAGCGGGTGTATCCTTCATCGCCGTGCATGTATCCGATGGAATATACATGAATGAGAAATCCGACACCTGTGATAACCAAGAGCATCACAGTCGTCAGGGCATCAACATGGAACCCGATGTTGAAAGTGAACGATTCACCTGCAATCCATGAATAAAGCACCTCATTGAACGGTTTCTCACTGCCCTGTACATTTACAAAGGCGATAATTGAACAGATTAAAGAGATAAGCACAGCGAGCGCACCAATACCTCCGCTCAGTTTCTCATTACTTTTTAACCATTTGCCAAACAACCCGTTAATCAGAAACCCTACAAGTGGCGAAATTAACAGGACAATAATTAGTTCTTTTGACATATTTTATCCTTTCAGCGAATTAACTTCATCCACATTGATTGTTTCGCGATGCTTGAAAACACTGACAATAATTGCTAATCCGATTGCGACTTCCGCAGCAGCAACAGCCATCACGAAAAAGACGAACAACTGCCCCTCCACTTGACCGAGGCTACGACTAATTGCTACAAAGGCGAGATTTGCTGCGTTTAGCATCAATTCAATACACATAAAGATGATAATCGCGTTTCTGCGGATGAGTACACCGATAACGCCTATTGTAAATAAGAGCGCGCTCAAGATGAGATAATACTCTAATGACATATTCGTTGTCAGTTGTCAGTTGTCAGTTGTCAGAGGATGGATTGTTAACCGTCCTCCTTCTGTCGTAACATACGGGTTTGTAGGTGTTAGACAAGTTGAAAACTGATACCAATAACCGATGACTCCTTTGTTGTTGTAGGCACTATCGCCTAAATCTGTTTTAGTTTTCAGTTTGGTTTTCGCGTTTTACCAAGACAATTACGCCAATCAATGCTGCCAACAAAATAAGCGAGGTAACCTCAAACGGTAAAAGGTATTTGCTGAACAAAAGTTCACCAATATCATAAGTTTCAATCGGATTATTAGTGAGAGCAGCTGCCTTTTCCTGTGCTGCTTCCGATCCAACCTCAGTATTATTGAGGGCATTCACCGCAATATAGATGCCTTGAGCAGCCAAGAGGATACCCAAAATTATCGCAACACCTTTCAGTTTCCCTGTGAGAGCACCTTTCGCAGAGAGTGTGCCAAGGTTCAGCAGCATAATTACAAAGAGGAACAATACCATGATTGCTCCAGCATACACAATAACCTGAACAGCAGCGACGAAGTGTGCGCCCAAAATCACAAACAACCCTGCTTGTGCGAAAAACGTTACAATAAGCGAAAGCGCACTATATATCGGGTGCCGAAACGAGATAACAGCGATTGCACCAATTAGTGACACAGCACCAAAGATAAAAAATAGAATCATTTCTGGATTCATTTGCACGCCTCCTATTCTACTGCGTCCAAGCCGCGCAGTGGTGCTGCGGCGGGAGTGTTTTGCGCTGCAGATTTACTGTTATTGTCCATAGCAAGCATCCCTGCTACGATTGCTACGACAATAAACGCTGCAACTACATTGCCAACACCTATCCAAAGACGATTACCTTTCGTTATTATATATAATGTGCCGGTAACAACGATTGACGATAAGGCAACAGGCAACAAGAATTTCCAACCGAAATTCATGAGTTGGTCATAGCGGAAACGCGGAAGTGTCCAGCGTACCCAGATGAAAACAAACAAGAAAATTCCTGTTTTAACAAAGAAGATAGCAAACGAGATAAGTCCAGCAAGTACGGATCCCTCTCCACCTATGTTTTCCAATCCGAAGAAGTGCCAACCGCCTAAGAACAGTGTTACAACCACTGCCGAACCGACAATCATGCTCATATATTCTGCCATAAAGAATATAGCGAATTTCATACTGCTGTATTCGGTGTGGTAACCTGCGACAAGTTCCTGCTCTGCTTCAGCAAGGTCAAATGGCAATCGGTTTGTTTCTGCGAACACTGCTGTTGTAAACGCAAGAAATGCTGGAAAGTGTATCAGGAAATTCCATTCCCACGGGTTTGCACCTTGATCCATTGCTATTTTGCGAAGACTGAGCGATTCGGAGAGCATCAAAACACCGATAATTGCCAATCCGAGCGTCAATTCGTAACTTATCATCTGCGCGGATGAACGCAAACCACCCAAAAGTGAGTATTTGTTGTTTGATGCCCACGCACCGATAACAACACCATACACACCGAGGGACGTTATCGCTAAGATATATAAAATGCCTATATTGAGGTCAGCGATCTGAAGCTGAATTTCATATCCTGCTATCGTCATAGAACTTCCGAATGGTACGACAGCTACTATAATCATTGCTGGTACCAGAAGCATAGCTGGGGCAAGGACGTAAAGCGGCTTATCTACGTGGTTTGGGATGAGGTCTTCCTTAAAGAGAAACTTAATCCCATCTGCAATTGGTTGGAGTAATCCTTGTGGTCCGACGCGATTCGGTCCGAGTCGATCCTGCATCCATCCACTGACTCGGCGTTCTGACCAAATCATCGCCATTACGCCAATAATGAGCAGATGTGCGATGAAGAGAATTTTAATGACTGGAATAACTATAACTTCTACTATATCTATATCCATAATTTCTCCTTCTTGATGACGCGCATGATTGAAGTTAGTAGGTTAGTCTAACTTAATGCCTGCATCTCCTATATTTTGATGTGTTGCGTCACCGTAACCCGCTACATTCTCTGCAATTGCTATGGCAATTTCACCCGCGAAGTGATAGTCAATCTCTCCACCGAGTTGCTTCGCAAGCTGCTGTGTAATCTGCCAATCTACTTGTGCTTCACCTGGAGGGTCAATTGTCTTTCGAATCCGTTGCACCCATCCGGTAGAATTGGTAAATGTGCCATCTTTTTCTGCGAAAGTTGTTCCCGGTAATACCACATCGGCTAATTCCGTGACCGCTGATGGTAAAACATCTTGCACGATGAGGAAATCAACCTTTTCTAATGCTTCTCTTTCGGTATCTTCAAGGGATCGTTCTGGCACACCACTAACAAGATAGACAACCTTCGCGCCTGCGACTTTTTCCCAGAGCGCATTACCTTCTAAAACGACATTTCCGTTTGCAGAGCCGAGTATTGTTCGCGCACCTGTGGTGTTTGGATTCTTGTCCGCTTCTATGGTAAATTGTGGGAATTTGTGCTCTTCACCGGGTAGTTGCCCAAAGAGCCCCAATTGCGTTGTCTTTAGCACATCGTGTGCAAACTGTTGTAAAACATAGTTGTCTTCATTCGTGCCTTGCGCAGAACCGATAACAACAATATCTGCAGCGTCAACTTCGGATAAATTTTCGGTAATTAACGTCAACGCATCTGCCCACTGCGTTGTTACAAGTTCGCCATCAACCTTCTTAAGGGGTAGTTGGAGCCGGTCATCGCTGTTGACATAGTGGTAACCGAGTCTGCCATCATCACACATCCAGTGTTGGTTAATATCTTCGTGGAAGCGAGGTTTGATACGGTAAACACCATCTGCCTTATACTCAACCGTGACATTACAACCGACGCTACATCCTGAACAGACACTATCCGCCTTTTCCATAAACCACGGGCGAGATTTGAACAGAAAATCCTTGCTAATCAATGCACCAACAGGGCATATATCAACAACATTACCTGCAAGTTTATTATCAAGAAGTTGTATGGGAGTTCCCTCGTGGCTTCGTGGAATGTCAATTTCATCGTGAGAACCGCGATTTATCAACCCAAGTTCACCACTGCCTGAAACCTCATCACAGAATCGGATACACCGCGTGCAAACGATACAACGTGTGGAAT
>JAPPMR010000574.1 GCA_028818995.1 Candidatus Poribacteria bacterium
ATAATTATATTCTGAAAACGACTCTCTTTTTCCTTTCCGCTAACCGCTTGCTGTGCCGGATTAACCCTATAATGGTCCGATTCCTTTCTAATAGTCCAAGAATTTTTCCTGACAAATCCGCTATTATGTGGTATAATTATAAGCAAATCGATAGATACACCGCTGGCTTAAGCGTACTGTATTTTACACCAAATTTCTAACCTAACTGGGTAGTCCCATGAAAAAGATTCTCGTCGCAATGAGCGGTGGCGTAGATAGTTCCGTTACTGCTGCTATGATGGTTGACGCAGGTTATGATGTCACTGGCATCACGATGCGTCTCGGTGCGCCTGATACCATTGAGGTTGAACCGGAACGGCCCAACTGCTGCTCACTCGAAGGCATAGAGGACGCTCGGCGCGTTGCTACTCAACTTGGCATCCCTTTTTACGGTGTGAATTATGAGGATATTTTCAGAGAACAGATCATAGATTACTTTGTGGAAGAATATCTGGTTGGTCGCACACCGAGTCCATGCATGGTATGTAACCGAGAACTCAAATTTGGAAAACTCCTCGACCTTGCAAAAACATTGGAATGTGAGGCTATCGCTACAGGTCATTATGCCCGTATTGAGAAAGATCCAGAGACAGAACGTTATCTATTAAGAAAAGCACTTGATGTTAGCAAAGACCAGTCCTATTTCCTCGCTGCGTTAACACAGGAGCAATTACAATGTGCCCTGATGCCTCTCGGTGAATACACGAAAACTGAGGTGCGTGATCTTGCACGTAAGTATCAGTTGCGGACTGCCGAAAAAATTGAAAGCCAAGAACTCTGTTTTGTGGCAGATACCAATTATAGACGTTTTCTTCAAGATAGAATTCCTGAAAAGATTGAAAGCGGTGATATTATTGACAAGGATGGCAACGTACTCGGCAAACATCAGGGCGTGCCATTTTACACCGTCGGGCAACGGCGAGGTCTTGGCATCGCAGTTGGCAAACCTCTCTATGTTACGCAACTTAAAGCATCTGATAACACCGTCGTTGTCGGGGAATCGGTCGATCTCCTTGAAGATACTATGCACGTTGAACATATTAACCTCATCTCCATTGAGAAAATGACGGAACCGATCCGCGCACACGTCAAAATCCGTTCTCGTGACGATGGTGGTCCTGCTACAATCTCTCCAATCAACGAAACAGAAGCAATCGTCCAGTTTGACGAACCGCGCCGCGCAATTACGCCAGGACAAGCCACCGTCTTTTACGATGGGGAATATGTCCTCGGCGGCGGTTGGATCAAAACATCTCTGTAACGCAAAGTCTGATCGCAATGAAATCAAAACTCCTCTGCCTCCTCGGCCCTACAGCAGTTGGCAAAACAGAAATTGCGATTCAACTTGCACTACACCTCAATGCTGAAATTGTCTCCGTTGATTCCAGACAAATCTATCGGCAGATGGACATCGGCACTGCCAAACCTACCCCCGAAGAACAGCAAGCAGCACGTCATCACCTCATAGATTGCGTAGACATCTCCCAACCCTTTTCCGTTGCTGACTATCAATCCCTTGCTGACACTGCAATCACTGATATACAAAATAGAGGTAAACAAGTTTTACTTGTTGGCGGTGCAGGACTCTACTTTCGCTCCATTGTTGATGGTTTGTTTGAGGGACCGGGAGCAGATGTTTCGCTCAGAAAAAAACTGGAACAAGAGGCAGCACAACACGGTGCGGATGTCCTTCACAATCGGCTCCGCGCTTGTGATCCAGAGTCTGCTGAACGTATCCACCCCAACAACTTAACTCGCGTTATTCGTGCCCTTGAAGTCTATGAACTGACAGGCATTCCCATGTCCGAACACCAGCAGCAGTGGCATCATGAAAACCAACGTTATCCATTCATTGCCTTTGGATTAACGATGTCACGCGAACTGCTTTATCATCGTATTGAACAACGCGTTGATATAATGCTTGCAAATGGATTGATCGCAGAGGTTGAATCGTTGTTAGCGGCGGGATATTCACGTGATACTTTTGCCCTCCAAAGTTTCGGCTATAAAGAGTTGATTGCTTATCTTGATGGCAAATGTACATATCTGAAAGCGATTGAGCAATTAAAGCAGAACACACGACGATTTGCAAAACGGCAGTTGACATGGTTTCGTAAGGATACGCGTATTGAGTGGGTGGATCGAGAATCAACTCCAGATGTGGTTGGGTATATCTTGGGGAATATCCATATTCCTTTATAGACGCGGTTTGAAACCGTGCCAAAACACGACCCTTGATTTCATCAAGCAAAACTGATAAAATAATTCATTAATGCGTTGTTTGTGGAATGGAGAAAAAAATGAGACGTTTTGGCACACAAGGTCCCGTAAACCCTCAAGAGCATTATGTCGTTTCGCGAACCGAAGAAATTGTCGACTACATTAAACGTGTCGAACAAGGCAAATATGTTGTCCTTTTCGCACCACGTCAAACAGGCAAAACGACTTTCTTTCAAGCTGCATTAGAAACGCTCACTGTTGGCACTATGCCAAATACTGCTGCTACGCAAACCGAAGCTGCTCCAAAATTTAACTTTTTCCCTATTCAACTAAATTTTGACATCTATAAAAACCTTGACTTGTCGGCATTTTATGCACATTTGTCCGAACAGATTCGTGAAGAAATAGAAGCACTTTTTCAAAGACGTGGTGTTGTTTCTTCTGCAGCTTTGCGTCAATTCTTAGAGGAGACAACGTTAACGGATCACCTTTCAATGCTGTCATTCTTTAAACGGTTCGCGAGTTTTTTGGACTCTGAGTATGCTGGGCAGCAGTTTGTTCTTGTTATTGATGAATTTGATGGCATTCCGCAGGCTGCGTTGAGCGATTTCCTACATACACTCCGTCATATCTATATTTCCGGTAAGCCGCGATGTCCACATAGTGTCGGTATCATCGGGGTTAAGAGTATTGCGCAGCTCAACTATGACCGCTCAATTTCTCCATTCAATATCCAAGATGAGTTCCACCTACCCAACTTTACGCTTGAACAAGTTCAGGAACTGCTTGGGCAATATACAGATGAAGTCGGGCAACCCTTCGCATCAGAAGTTATAACATCCATTCATAAACAAACCGCTGGGCAACCCGTGCTTGTCAATCGATTTGCGCAGATTCTCACCGAAGAACTGGATATCCCGATAACTGAACTGATTACGATGGCACATTTTTCAACAGCACACGCACAACTCCTTGAGGAAGATAACGTTAACCTTACACATCTAACAACCAATATCCGCAGAGACCCACGCTTTGAAAGTGTTCTGATGCGAATTATGGCACGGGAGAACGGTGTTGATTTTAATCTACGTAGTGACGTTATCAGTGAACTTGCCACGTATGGTGTCATTGCCAGAGGTGATGACGGTATGTGTGAAATAATTAATCCAATTTATCTGTATTGCATTTTACAAGCATTCAAGGCAGTTGTGAATGGATTGGAAGAAGAGTACTTATCCGAAGGTAATAGCGAGGGTTTTCTTGATTATCTCACACCCGCGGGACATATTGATATGGAGTCATTACTTGATAACTTCCGTGATTTTATTGCACGTGTAGGGTTCAGGATTTTACAAGTCCCCGATACACCACAAGAGTCAGTTGGTAGACATCTTTTGCTTGCATATCTCGATCAATTTGTTAAACTCATCGGTGGTTTTATGCATATTGAAGTGCAAACCGGCAGAGGTAGAATGGACATCATTATCACCCACAATCAGCGAAAATATATCGTAGAAACAAAGATTTGGAGAGGTGATAATCGTTATCAGGCAGGTAAAAAGCAACTCACCGTATATCTCAATTCTGAGGGCGTAACGGAGGGATATTACATTGTCTTTAATCATCGTGAGAATCCAGAACCGCGGGTAGAAACGGAAACGGTAGAGGGTTTGACAATTCGGAGTTATGTTATTCCTGTGCTGCAGGAAATGCCTTCAGGAAGTTCCGATACGCTTGGAATTAGATAGAAGAAGGTTTAGTCAATTCCATGTTCTTGACAGTAAGCTCGAATAATCGGTAAAAAATCATCGGCATATTTTTCTGTCTTCGCCGGTCCCACGCCGTACGTCAATTGAAATGCTTCTTTAGCAGTTGGAAAATAGGTCGCCATTGCTTGTAGTGCCTTATCGTGGAAAACCACGAAATGTCTTACCCCCTCAGCTATAGCTATTCTGTTTCGTTCTGCACTGAGTAATTCAAGGAGTTCTGTAGAATAATCAAGAGGGAATTCTGACATTTCGTTGTCTACTGAGTCCACCGAATACCCCAAAAATTGTTCTCCTCTCAACACTCCCCACCCTCTCTGTGTCATTCGTAAACTACCGTGTTCCGCATCTCGTGTTAAGAGGTTGTTTTGAATGAATTGATAAGACAAATATCGCCACTGGGATTTGCTATAATCCGTGCCAATTCCGTGTGTGGAAAGTTGATTGTGTCTGTTTTCAAGAATCCTTCTTTGTTCTGATCCGCGCAATACATCAATAATATAAGCTTCTCCAAACATCTGATCCGTTCGGTAAACACAAGAGAGAAATTTTTGTGCAGGTATTGTCAAGTCCACCCATTCCTCATTAGTTCTGCGACAATTGTCACACATTCCACAATTTTGCTCTTCATATTCCTCTCCAAAGTAAGCTAACAATAATTTTCGGCGGCACTTTATTGAAGTGGCCCACGATACAAGCATCTGTAATCGTTGCTGTCGTCCCTGTGCTTCGGAACGTGAACCTTGCTCAATGAAATAGTTGTTAGTGTCTACATCGCCATAACTAAATAGTAGTAGACAGTCGGCAGGTTGTCCATCACGACCACTTCGACCGATTTCCTGATAATATGATTCAGGTTCCTTCGGCAGGCCGGCATGTAGGACAAACCTAACATCTGCCTTATCAATCCCCATCCCAAAAGCAATTGTAGCAACCATCACACGTACATTTCCATTGATAAAAGCATCCTGATTCTGTTTTCTGGTTTCGTCATCAAGGTCTGCGTGATACGGAAGTACAGAAATGCGTCGTGCTGTTAAATTGCGGCATAGAGATTCGACTTGTTTAATCGTCTGACAATAGATGATACCAGAGTCATTACAGTGCTTCCTGAGAAATGCAAGCGTTTGCCCTAACAATTCAACCTTCGGTTTAACAGAGATATAAAGATTGTCTCTGTCAAAACTGGCAATATGTTTATTTTCTTCACTTATACCTAATAACTGCTGAATGTCATTTTGAACACGCGGGGTTGCTGTGGCTGTTAGTGCAATGCAGACAGCAGATCGAAATCGTTTACGAATAGACACCAGTTCTCGATAATCCGTCCGAAAATCGTGTCCCCATTGCGATATACAGTGCGCCTCATCAATCGCAAGGCATTCGACATTTGATTCATCAAGCATTACAAGTATTTCAGGTCGTACGAGCGTTTCAGGTGCAACATAGAGCAACTTGGTTTCTCCTTGTCTAATCGCTTGCATTGTTGCTACATATTCTGAATGGTTAAGGGTACTGTTGAGAAAAACAGCAGGAATACCTCGATCTTGTAACTGCGTCACCTGGTCTTCCATGAGCGAAATTAGAGGGGGAACAACGACGGTTAAGCCGTCGAAAATGAGAGCAGGCAATTGATAACAAAGCGATTTTCCACCACCGGTTGGCAAGACAATAAACGCATCTTGTCGACTTAGAATGAGCTCAATTATTTCCTCCTGAAATGGGCGAAACTGGTCATGTCCGAAAACGTTTGTGAGAATCTCTAAGGGAGTTTGCGTTGAGATAGTTTGAGATGTTGTCTCGTCTTCTCTGGCGCGTCCCGTTTCTTCCTGTTCTATTTCTTGAAAAAACCAACCAGAAATCTGTGCATAACACCGTTCTTCAACTTCAGGGTTATCTTCCGGCCTCCACCGATGTGCTAATGAAACGCGTAGGAGCATGCCTGCGGGAATTATCTCAAGCGGTTCTTGGAATCCTACGAAAGTAAGTGTGCAACCACCATTTTCAGTAGGATAACGGTATCGTATCCGTCTATCTTCTGTATCGCGGATAAGCGGTTTGTCTGTTCGCCAAAATGTAGTACTGTAAGGGGGTCCATTACCTCCTGCAGGAACGTAAAGAGAGCCACTACCTGTTTTTCGCAATAAACCCTCATACAGTTCATGTGGATCCCCGGTTTTCGGTGGCATTAAGAGTTCAATAGCACTCACTAAATGTCTCGTATCTGTTGTGGTATGGAGACGATGCTTTTCACGAACAACAATGTCTTCAACATGTGGTGGAACCAATGAAGTTTCTGGTACAGGTTCAGCGATTATCTCCCAAATATCACCAACGTTATATTCACTATTTGCACCATCATGCGGATCCTCATTGAACGGAATCAGCCGGACGCTCTCTCCTTTTTCTGTAATTGCGCCAATACACGCGCCGCTCCCCATTCGTGTTTTCGCAACAATTAAAACTCTCACGGTAAAATATCTTCAACCTCCAAATCGAATGTTCTTGCTAATTTATCCGCTACCAATGATCGGTGGCATGCCTCCGGTGCAGTTTCCACACAAAAAAGTGCGACTACTTGTGCATCCGATTCTAATTCGTCAAGCAGACTTTGCGGCTCAAATGCATCAAGGCATTCGGCATGATAAGCTTCAATAAACGCTTCTCCAAGTTCAGTTCGTTTACGTTTAGCCGTTTTTGTTGCTTTATCCGCCGCAGCTTGCTTTTCTCGGACGGTTTTTGTTGGTCCTAAGTCTTTTCTATGAATATATCGGATCCCGAATTCTGCAAGGCGTGCTTGCAATCGCTTACTATTGGCAAATGCATAAGTCGCACCGCGTACACCGCGTCGACTCCGAATATCGCAGAACGTATCAACGTCTGCTTTGCACAAAGCGTCAAAAAAACTGGTTTCGTCAAACCCATATACGCCTATAGTCACAATTTTAATCTTCATACTTAATCAGGGCGTTTTTTCCGCGAGTGAAACATCTCCTCCCCAAACAGATTCATCTGCCCACCCGTAATACGTTCAACAATCTCTTCCTGCGTCTTATGCTCACTGTTTTCATCAATATGAACCACAGGTAAATCCTGAGTTGTGAGGGTAGTACTAATCAGTTTAGTTCGGTGGCAATGTTCAGGCTTTCCCTCGCTGCACATAAGCGCAACGCGCTGCTGTTGAGAGAAGGCAGTCCGAAGACGTTGAATACCGCGCTGAAAGAATTCTGTCTCCTTGACTTTTTCGTAATCAACTATCCCGTTCACGTAGCACGATTCATCGTCAGGTTTCCCACCGAGCAAATCTCCCATATACACGTAGCGAATACCGTGCTTTTCTATTTCATTAGCAAGCGGTTTTTTGGAGAATTCTGGTTTATAACCCGAATGCGGCACTGAGCGGACATCAATGAGATAAGCAATCTCATACCGCTGTAGCACTTCAATGAATTCCGCTATTGAACGGCTGCCATAGCCAATAGTATAGATTGGAATAGTGTTTGTTTTGCTTTCCATGATAGACAGATAATATCACATTTTTTATCGGAAAACAATCAAAATTATTGCTTCATTTCCTTGCTGCCAGAGCCGTTCGGTTTCGGATTTTCTCAACATTTCGGATTTACCCAATTATCAAACAGATTCAATTTAGATTTGCCAATAGGTTCTCTTAATCCGCGTAATCCGAGCAATCCGCGATAATCCGCGATTCAGAAATTGACAAATATTGACACACCTTTACCTCAAAATACGCTTGCTATCTTTGGGCAGAATTTGTTATATTTTTAATGTCAATAGAAGCAGTCCGTTATAACACATCTTATGAAAGCGTGCGTTTTAATGAAACACAAGTTTATTCTAATATCCCATCTCATTTTAGTGGCGTTCGGATTCATTGCCCAAGTAGTAGCACGAGACAGTGAAACTATTCCTGACAAACTTGTGCTGAAATTAAATGAAGCGAATGCTGACTTAGAATTGTCATATTATCCTTGGAAATATCATCCGGGCGATAATCCAGAATGGGCGAGTCCAACTTTTGATGATACCGAGTGGGAATCCGGTGGCACACTTAGTACATTGGTGCTTCAAAATGGACGATTCGAAAGCGAGTGGGAGGGAATAGGTTGGTTCAGACTACATGTATCCGTTCCTGATAGGGAGCTCTGGAATACCCCGCTGGCACTTCTGGTGATATATCAGGCAGGGGCTTCTGAAATCTATCTTGACGGGGAGTTGATTTATGCCTTTGGTAAAGTGGGAACGCGGAAAGAGAAAGAGGAACCCTATTGGGAGCGAAACCCACAGGTCATCTCGTTTTCTGGTCAAACCGACCATGTGATTGCAGTTCGGTATTCCAATTTCTCATCTCCGTTTGGATTTTGGCTTGGAGTTGCACCACTGAAAGAAAGTATTACAGGGCGTGTCACTATGGTTCGCCACGGCACCACTTTACAGATGGTATGGACAGCGATTACTGTTTTCCTCATGCTGCAGCATCTATTGCTGTTTTTCTTTTATCCACGCGCAAGGGAAAACCTCTATTTCGCGATATCAACAGGGAGCATCGGCGCATTTATTTTTCTCACGTTCCAATTTATTCTCTGGACGACAAGCAACACACAAATTCTGTTTTTAATTCGGCTACTTATCTGCGTATATGTCCTAATATTTGTGTCGGGAAAGTTATTCCTCTATACCCTCTTTTATCCAAAGCTGCCCAAACTCTCTTGGTTCTTTCTTATAGGATGGGTTGTTACCCTTTGTGTCAATCTATTTGATATTGATAAATACGCGTTTAATATTACGAGTTCCTATGCGTCTAATATCAGCGCAGGATTAGGGGGTCTTCTCTTATTGCTATTTACGATTTTGGCGTTTTTAGAGATTGTCAGGGTCATTATTGTTGCAATCTTTAAGAAAAAGGATGGCGCGTGGATATTTGGACTTGGCTCACTCGCCCCTATAATCCTGCCATTCATATTAGGTTTTATCGTTTCACTAACAGGTTACGATATTGATTGGGAATTGACAGTAATCATTTTATTTCTTGCGCCACTTTTTTCCATGTCGATTTATCTTGCTCGCAACTTTTCCCGAACCAGACGAAAACTTGAAACAGAGGAACTTGAGCGACAACTCTTGGAAGTTGAAAACACCCGCAAAACAGAGGAATTGGAAGAAGCGCGTGAACTCCAGATGTCAATGCTGCCACAAGGCCCACCTGAACTTCCGAATCTTGATGTGGATTTTGAGATGCGTCCAGCAACAGAAGTTGGTGGCGACTATTATGATTTCAATCTCACTGACGACGGTCAACTCACCATCGCAATTGGAGATGCTACAGGACACGGGATGAACGCAGGACTTGTTGTTTCCGCTGTCAAGAGTCTTTTCAAAACATCCGCACCTGAAGCAGGTAACTTGGAAACGCTTGAACGCATCTCACAGGGCATAAAGAGTATGAACCTAAAAAGACTCTACATGGCAATGACGCTTGCTACGTTCAATGACAATACACTAACGCTTGCATCCGCGGGAATGCCGCCAACACTTATCTATCGATCAGATGAAAACATGGTAGAGGAGATACTACTTGAAGGCATGCCGTTGGGCGGAGTGATTGGATCTGAGCGACAAGAAGCAACGTTTGAACTTAAATCTGGCGATACGCTCCTGCTGATGAGTGATGGTCTACCGGAAATGTTGAATCCTGAAAACGAGATGTTAGACTATCCAAAGACAAAAGAACTTTTTACAGAAGTTGCAGATAAATCTCCAAAGACAATTATGAGACACATCTTTAGAGAAAGCACTTCGTGGGCAGACGGAGAACCACAGGCGGATGATGTAACCCTCGTTGTCATTAAGGTAAAATAATTTCTTGCATCTATGGTAGATTTTAGAATTAATTAGACATTACGGTTCTGTAGGAGGGAACTCCGATTCCCGACTAAGAGTGGCTTTGGTCACGATTCGGAGATCGCTCCTACATGTGAAGTGTATAATTATTTTAATAATTCACCATAAATATATAATGGTTTGTGCTGTTACTCTTCAAAGGAACTTCTATTATGGCTACAAATGCAACTCCATCTCTTACTGAACAACAGATCGCAGACTATCATGAGGATGGCTACCTGATTATTCGTAATGCCTTATCTAAAAAGGAAGCGGATGAACTTCGACGTACTGTCGCCCAACAGGTACAACGTGAAGCCTATCCGTCCTCACTGACATATCCTCAGCCAGCAAAATATACAGTTAGCGGCAACCGACTTGCTGATCCTGGACTCGCCGCGATTGCAGAACATTCTACGGTTATTGGGGCAGTGGAATCAGTGCTTGGTCAACCCGCGTATCTCACCGCTTATGTCGCATATCTACGAACACCAGGAGATAAAGGTGCTGGTGCACATTGCGACTACAAACGGTGGCGACCTGTCGGTTCATCAATGAACTGGGTATTTGCCATCATTCCGCTCACAGATTTCGATTCAGAATACGGTCCATTTCTTGTATCCCCAAAATCACATAAATTGACACAAGTTATTGACCCAAACGCACATATTTTAGATCTCACAAAACCTGATCCTGAAGAATTGCTTCCGTTTATTGATCCTGAACTCAAGGCAGGTGACTTACTTATAGTCAATGAACATGTATGGCACAAAGCACCTGCAGGCACTACGACTGAAGATCGGTGCGGTATCTTCAACAAATACTGTGCTGTAAACGCACCACCCGCAGCAGGATATTATCCTTACAGTCCCGCCGCGTTGGACGCATTGAGTGACAATGGCAAACGTCTCATTCCTGTCTGTTTTGACAAACCGATTACAACAACGCGTCTTCTCATTGAGTGTTCTGCAGGTCAGGAATCGAAATTTTTGCTACATCGCGATGTTGATACTGACACTTGGCAACTGCCGGGCGGCGAAGGATGGGAAGAAGAGAAATTGGTCGGTTGGGATGTCGGTTCACGAATCGGATCGCTACAAGAACTCACCCAAACGCAGCTTGGGTTAGAGGTGCCATGGATGTCCTATATTGAGGATATTGAAAATACAAATGGTGTCTGCCGCATCTACGGTTTTTCTAATAAGGAACTGGATACCGATGCGCTGGCAAATGGTCACCACGACTGGTTTACAAAGTCCCAACTACAACATCATCTCGGTGAAAACGACACTATCTGTCGCACAGTCGAAACTTGGCATCAATCCGGTATTATTCGGGGTAAAGGCAAAGCTTGTTATCAGAGTCGAGAGCAGTTTGCGTAGATCGACATCAAAGCCATAGAAATCAGGATAAAACTGCAAAATTTGATTGTTTAGATTTTTAATCAAAAATTCCTTGCTATTTCTATATGGAATCTGTTATATTATTTAAAACATTGATTTTTCGTGAAATGTGCATTAGTACTGCATTTTTTCAAACTTTTTGGAGACAATTGTGTCTAATTCATAGGGATATGTCAAGTTAAGGCGTATTTTACAGCACTTACCATCTTTTTTATTCGGATTGGCACTGATATTCTGTTTTTAATCTAACTTTTACTACAACCTATCTCATAAATAGTTGGAGGGGTTTGTAACCCCGATTTCAAAATCCTGTAGGAGCGATCTCTGAATCGCGACTTGTCGGGAATCGGAGTTCCCTCCTACAAAGAGAATCAACTGATAACGAACCAACAAATCCTATTTATGAGATACGCTCTAAATGTATTCAATATCACGGGAATAGTTTTCAGTTAAAAACAATTTTGCGCGATTAACATAGTCCTTTAAAAACTTACACCAAGAACTGTCGTCAAATATAGGTGGACATCTGGAAGTTGACCCAGCCTGCCTTTTCGGCAGATGGGTGAAGGAGAAAATTAATGAGTACCAGAGAAAATTATGCAGAATTACAAACAAGGATTTTAGATGCACGGCGTGTGTGGAAACGTAGCCTCTTCTGGACAGGGGCTGCTATTGTACTGATAGGTTTCTTAGCGATTCTGGTTGGAGAATCAATCGTTGATTGGTTGATGCCGATGCCAAGTGCTGTTCGTATTGCACTGCTTGTGGGTATCATCGGTGCGACGCTATATCTACTTATCAAATATCTTATTCAACCGATGAGATCCTCACTAACCCTCCGAGATGTTGCGCTCAATGTTGAAGAAAGCCATCCTAATCTTGAGGATAGACTTGTGAGTGCCGTGCAATTCGGTGACCGTGAATCAGATGATCCAGTTGAGGCACACATGCTTCAGCGGTTACTTGAAGATACAACGCAACGGATAAAAGGTATTGATTTCAAAGCAACGATTGATCATAGTCGGACGCGAAAATTTGTCGGGATAGCAACTTTAGTTATTGCAGCGTGTGGGTTGCTTACGCTTCTGTTTCCTACCGAAACACATACCAGCCTAATGCGGATATTTGCGCCGTGGGAAAAAACTGATCCGATTTTGACGACCAAAGTTAATGTTACACCTGGTGATGCTCGTATTCTAAGTGGGAAAAGTTTACCTATTGAGGTTACCGTCACTGGCAAGGATGCAGAAAAGGTTGTCTTGACATATTATAGCAAAGATATGCCTCCCACTGCAGAAAACGAAGGTAGCAAACAAGAAATTAATATGGTGCAGAATCCGGAGGATAAACGCGGATTTGCTTATGAGATTTTCAATGTTAACGCGGATATGGAATACTATGTTGTGGCAAATGAAACGACATCTGAACGCTACACAGTAGAAGTTTTTGAAATGCCGCGACTGGAAGAAATTTCCGTCTCTTATAATTATCCTGAGTATACAAATCTCAAACCGGTTGTGCAGCAAGGAAGTGGAGACATTCAAGCAGTTGTCGGCACAACCGCAGAAGTCAGACTCACTGCGAATAAGGCTATCCAGAATGCAACGTTTACGCACCAAAATTCAGAAT